>JALYSS010000059.1 GCA_030854685.1 Pseudomonadota bacterium
GCCGAGACGTTTCGGCCGGATCTCTTCCTCGTCGACAAGGAGCCGCTCGGCCTCAAGGGCGAAGTCGCGCGGACGCTGAAGCTGCTTAAAGGCCGCGGCACGACGCTCGTCCTGGGCCTGCGCGACATCATGGACGAGCCGAGCCTCCTTCTGCGCGAATGGAAGCGCAAGAAGGTTCTTCCCGCGCTCGAGCACCTCTACGACGAAATCTGGGTCTACGGGCTCGCCGCTTTCGCCGATCCGCTGCACGGCGTCGCGTGCCCGGCGGCCGTGCGTTCGAAAATGATCTACACGGGCTATCTGCGCCGCGCCGTGCCGCATCTCGAAACCACCGAACCGCCGGTTTGCCGCGATCCTTACGTTCTCGTCACGGTGGGCGGTGGTGACGACGGCATGGCGGTGCTCGACTGGGTGCTCGCGGCGTATGAGCAGGACGCCACGATTCCGCTCGGCGCGGTCATCGTGACGGGTCCGTTCATGGCGTCCGAGCAGCAGCGGCACTTCCGCGAACGCGCAGAGCGCCTGGGACGCATCGAAGTCCTTACGTTCGACGCGCATCTCGAGATCCTGATGGAGCGCGCCGTCGGCGTCGTGGCAATGGCGGGTTACAACACGTTTTGCGAGATTCTTTCGCTGGACAAGCGCGCGATCCTCGTGCCGCGCGTGCTTCCGCGGCGTGAGCAGGTGATGCGCGCGATGCGCGCGGCGGCGCTCGGGCTCGCGCATACGCTGGATTCGGAGCAGCCGCACGCGCCGGCGCTCATGATCTGCGCGCTGCACCATCTGCGCGAGCAGCCGGCGCCGTCGCAGCGCGGCGCCGCGCAGATGCTGAATGGGCTCGACGTCATTACCGACCTCGTCGCGGAGCGCGTCGGCCGACCGGTGGCGCGCCGCGAGCGCGTGCTGACCGCACGGGTCGGATAGCAACTCGCCAGGCGAGCGCGCCTGGGCATTTCGAACCCGCCGATCCCGATGCCAAGCGTCATGATCCATGTCCAGCATTTGCTGGGCATCGGCCATCTGATGCGGGCGCGGCGGATTGCGGAAGCGCTCGCTGAACGTGGTTTCGACGTGCATCTCGTGAGCGGCGGCATGCCGATCGGCGGCCGCCTGCCGCGCGGCGTTCGCATCGTTCAGTTACCGCCCATCCGCGTTTCGGATGCCAGCTTCGCGCCACTGCGCGACGGAGATTTCCAACCGATCGACGATGCCTTTCGGGAGCGGCGCCGGGAACTGCTGCTCCGCGCCTACGAAGTTGCCCGGCCGTCAGCGGTGCTTTTCGAGACGTTTCCATTTGGCCGTCGGTCACTGCGTTTCGAGCTCTTTCCGCTGCTTGAACGCATCGACGCGACCCAGCCGCGTCCGCTCGTCATCGCCTCGATTCGCGAAATCCTGCAATTGCAGCAAAAGCCCGAGCGCGAGCGCGAGATGCTCGAGTGGGCCGCGCGCTGGGTCGACGCGATCTTCGTGCATGGCGACCGCCGCTTCGCGCGTTTCGAGGACACGTTCTCGTTCGCCGACGAGCTCACGCCACCCGTCCACTACACGGGATTCGTTCTCGGCGACGATGCCAGGCGGACGGCGGACGGTGCTGATCATCGCGACGAGGTCGTCGTGTCGGCCGGTGGTGGCGGCGTTGGCATCGAGTTGCTCGCGGTAGCACTCGCGGCGCAGCGGCGCTCGCGCTTCGGCCATCTGACGTGGCGCGTACTCGCGGGTCCCAACATTCCTGAAGCGGGAATGGAGCGATTGCGGCGCAATGCGGGGCCGAAGGCCGTGGTCGAGCGCTCCCGCGTCGATTTCGCCGCCTTGCTGCGCCGTGCCCGCATTTCGATCTCGCAGGCGGGCTACAACACCACGATGGATGTCATGACGAGTGGCGCGAGGCCCGTCGTCGTGCCGTTCACGGGCAATGGCGAAACCGAGCAGCGCGCGCGCGGCGAGCGTTTGCGCGACTTCGGCCTCGCCGTGGTCGTCGACGATCGTACGCTGTCGCCCGAAATGCTCGCGCAGGCGGTGGACGATGCGGGCACGAGAAGCGGCTTTGCCAGCTGGGATTTCGCCAGCGACGGCGCCGCGCGCACGGCGGCACTCGTCGCCGACATGCTCGACGTCGGCGCGGCGGGCGCGAAGACGGCTGCGTGACGGGCTGGCAGATTCTTGCGCACGAGCTTGACGCGTGGGAAGCGTTCGGCTCGCGCGCGACGTTATGGCTTCGCGACGACGACGCGTGCTGCGATTCCGCTGCGCTGCGCCGGCTGCTCGGCATCGCGCGCGAATATCGCGTCCCCATCGCCATTGCGGCAATCCCGGCATCCACGGATGCGACGCTGGTCGATGCGATCGCGTGCTGTGACCAGGCGAGCGTCGTGCAGCACGGTTACGCGCACCGCAACCACGCCCAACCGGGCGAGCGCAGTGCCGAGTTCGGCAACCAGCGCGATCAGCGCGAACGGCTCGACGAGCTCGAACGCGGACGCGCACGACTTGGCGACTTGTTCGGTCGACGATTCGCACCGATCCTGGTCCCGCCATGGAACCGGATCGGCGACGACCTCCTGCCGCAGCTGCCGAACGCGGGATTCCACGGCGTGTCCCGCTTCGGTCCGCGCGTCCAGCCTTCGCCTGCCGCGGGCCTGCTGGAGGTCAACACGCATGTCGATCCGATTGCGTGGCGCCGCGACCGTCAATTCATCGGGGTCGATGCCGCAATCGTCCGAATGGTGGCGCATCTGCGCGCGCGGCGCGAGCGGCAATGCGACGCCCGCGAGCCCACGGGACTTCTGACGCATCACCTCGTGTTTGCGGACGCGGCGTGGCATTTTCTCCGGGAGCTGTTCGCCCACACGTGCAATCATCGCGCCGTCGCGTGGCTCGACGTCGCGCAATCGTTCGATGCGCGCGCCGTGGCGCTCACTTCCTCCCGACCAGCATGAAGCGGACGTAGCGTCGCATCGCGCGCTCGCCGGCGAAGAGCCTTTCGCGCATCGGCGCCTGCACCTGGAAAGCTGCGAGGTCGGGAACGCAGTTCACGTGCTCAGGGCACGCGACGTAGTCGTTGGATTGCAGCACCGTCAGTTGCCCGTCCGGGATGCGCGCGTACCAGCGATCGAACGCGACAAGGTGCTCGCAACTCGTGTTGATGATCAGATCCGCGGGATCCGCCTCATAATCGATCGCGAGCATGTCAGCCGTGCGCGCCGCGAATTTGCCGGTGCGAAGGTGCGATGCATTCAGCGATTCGGCGATGGGCGCGCAACGCGGGTCGATGTCGACGCTGACGATGCGGTCGATGCGAAAGCGCTGGTCGTGCAGCAGAACCGCGGCGAGCGCTCCGACCCAGCCGCCGAGGATCAACACGTTGCCGAGGCGCTCGCCGACCGCGCTGAACAGCGACTCCGCGAGCCACCGCTTGCTCGCCATCTGGTTCTTGTTCAGTGCCACCGCGATCCCGGGTTCCTGATGCCGGGTGAGCGTCACCAGGATATCCCGGTGGAAGCTGCTGTCGGCGTAAGCCGCCATTCCTTCGAGAATGTCGCGATAGAACTCGTCGCCGAACGTCGTCACCGGGTCTTCCCCTTGCATGCGGCGATGCCGTATTCTGTCGTAGCCGCCCCGGTACGCGCCGGCGAGGGTGGTTCCCGATGACGGAGACTTGACGTGGACGTGTCCCAGGAAGCGGAGATGCTGCGCAAGGTGCCGTTGTTCAGCGGCCTTTCCGCATCCGAGCTCAAGCTCCTCGCCTTCACGAGCCAGTTGCTCTGTTTCGCGCCGGGCGAGGTGCTGCTGCGCCAGGGCGACCCCGCCGACTGCGCGTACGTCATCCTCGAGGGCGAGGCCGAGGTGCTCGGCAGGACGAGCAGTGGCGATTTCGTCATCGCGGTGCTCGGGCGCAATTCGGTGCCTGGCGAAATCGGCGTGCTCACCGACGCACCACGAAGCGCCACCGTCCGCGCCAAGGGGCCGGTCAAGGCGCTCAGGGTTTCCCCCGAAGTGTTCCTGCGGCTCGCCTCCGGCCGACCCGACCGCGCGCTGCACGTCATGCGGCAACTCTCCACGCACATCGCCAACGATTTGCATGCATTGGCGTCGCTCAAGGAGGAACTGCAGAAGGCGCAGGCTGCAGCCGCAGGCCAGGATGTTCCGCGCTGAACGGGGGAACGAGCGGCACGTTGCATGCGACGACGGCAAGCTTTCGCCCGGCCTCCAGCACGAATCGGTGCAGCGTCGCCTGCCGTAGCTTGATTGGCGGCTTGCTTGTCATGTCCCAGCCGGTTGCGATCGCGAGCAATGCGCGAAGCACGCCGTTATGCGTCACCGCGACGATGGGTCGCTCGCGTTGCGCAATCGCATCGAGCCACCGTGTCATGCGGTCCATGACGTCGCGCGGACTTTCTCCGCCCGGTGACCGGAAATGCAGGCCTCGATGCTCGTTGCGCGTGAACTCGCTGCCGAAGCGGGCGCGCAACTCGGCGAGACGAAAACCTTCCCACGCACCCCAGTCCATCTCGGTCAGCGCGGGCTCGACGCACGGCGCATGACCGCATAGGCGCGCGGCGGTTTCGACCGCTCTCGAAAGCGGGCTCGAGATCCACTCCGCGGGCTCCGAAACGAAGTGAGGCAGCCGCCATGCGGCAACCTCGGCGTGGCCGGCGGAACTGAGCGGAATGTCGCGTCGTCCCTGCATCCGGCCCAGTTCGTTCCACTGCGTGCTGGCGTGACGGAGGAAGGACAGGATCAGCACGTTATTTCGATGGGTGCGGCGCGATGGCGCCGCACGACGCTGCGCAGGATCGCATCGAGACGGGTCGCTGCCGTCGGCAGGTCATGGTGCTCGCGTACATGGTCGAATGCGTTCGCGCCCATGCCGCGCCGCAATGCGGGGTCGAGCAGCAGCGTTCCAATGGCGGCCGCCAGGCCGCCGACATCCCCCGGTGGCACGAGCAGGCCCGTTCGGCCCGCGGCGACGACGCTCGCCACGCCGACCGTATTGGCGCCCACGACCGGCACACCGCACGCCTGCGCCTCGAGAAAGACGATGCCGATCGCCTCGTCGATCGCCGGCCACGCGAAAACGTCACTCGCTTCCAGCAGCGTAGCGACGTCTGTCGCGGGTCGCGCGCCGAGGAGGGACACGCGGCTCGAAAGCTTCGCAAACGCTGCGGCGACTTCCGCGCGCGCGGGGCCGTCGCCGACGATCGACAGTTCCCACCGCAGGTCGACGAGCCGTTCGAGCGCGGCGGCAAGCGCGCGATATGACGCGAGCTTCGCACCCTCGCGCATCATCGCGACGGTGATCAAGCGGACGGGAGTGTCGGGGCCGGGTCGTCCGATGGCCCGCGACCGGTTGCCGGTGAACCGCGCGACGTCGATGAACGGCGCGAGCGTCGCCGCCGCCGCTTCCGCAGGACGCACCTTGCGCACTTCGGGAACATCCGCCGGATTGAGAAAGAGCACGCTGTCAGCGGCGCGAATGGCAGCCAGCGCGTCCGCATAACCTTCGGCCCACGGCCCCGTGCGTTGGCGCGGCGAGATCGACGCCTCCGCGACGACGTACGGAATGCCGAGCACGCGGCTCGCGGCCGGTCCGAGGAAGTCGGGCGCCTTGTGGTGGAGGTGATACGTGAACCAGAGGTCGGGCCGATCGTCGCGCTGCCAGCGCGTGATGAGCCGTTCGGCGACGCGCAACCCGATGCGACGCAGTCGCGCCTGGCGAACGGGATCGCCACCACCATCGAAACTGCGCAAGCGGGATGCGAGCGTCACGTCGTGACCGGTGGCGCGCAGCGCGTGCAGCAGCCCGCGCGCGAGTTCCCTGTCGCCGGAAGCCACCGGATGGTCCGGCGCCTTGAGCGGGGCGTAGTACGCGATTCTCATGGCAGCGCGAGGCTCCTCGCGAACCGCCGCGCGAGGAGATCGGCACCCGACTGCGACGAGAACTGGCTCGTCGTGCGCTCGAAACCGGCGTCCGCCAATGCGCGGCGCAGCGCTGGATCCGAGATGAGTCGCGACAGTGCGTCGGCCAGCCCGGCCGGCGAGCGTGGTTCGACCAGCAGGCCGGTGACGCCATCGATGATCAATTCGGGAATGCCGCAGACACGGGTGGACACGCAGGCGACGCGCTGACTTTGCGCTTCGAGCAGCACGTTCGGCAGCCCATCGCGGTCGCCGTCGCTGCTGATGCGGCAAGCGAGCACGAAGATGTCGGCGTTGCGGTAGGCGTCGAGTACCTCCGCATGCGGCTTCGCGCCGAGCCATCGAATGCGCTCGTGAACGCCGAGCTCGCGTGCGATTCGTTCGAGCTCCGGCAGCAGCGGCCCGCCGCCGATGTGCACGAGGCGCCAATGCTGTCGCGGCGAAAGCAGCGCGAGCGCCTGCAGCAGGTCGTCGAAGCCTTTCTTGTCGACCGCGCGACCGACCGTGAGAATCACGACCGGCGAACCGGGACCGGCGCCGCGCGATTCGCGTCGCGCAGGGTGCGGCTCGGGAAAGCGCGTCGTATCGATGCCGTGGTAGACGAGGTCGATCTGCGATGCCGAAACCGCGAGGGTTCGCAGGTGCGCGGCGTTGCTTGCCGTGCAGGTCGCCGTCCATGCGCATGTCGCGAGCTTTTCGCGTTTCTCCCATTCGGGAATCGTCCAGATGTCCTTGGCGTGCGCCGAGCAGCTCCAGGCGACCCCGCGCAGCATCGCCGCATAGCGCGTGACCGATGCCGGTGTGTGCAGGAAGTGCGCGTGCAGGTGCGCGACGTGCGCGGGCAGCTCCGATGCCAGCACGAGCGCCTGTCCGAAGCGCCGCACGCGGCTGCGCGTGCGATCGCGCCCCAAGTCCATCCTCCAGGCCGCGAGCGCCTCGCGATACCCGGGCATCGCTCGCGCCTTGCGCCAGGCGCGCCATACCCGGAGAACGTCGTGATGAAGGTACTCCGGCAGATACGTGACCGGCGCCTTGATCTCGGCGTGCACCGGATGCGTTGCGCCATCGGTGGGTCGACGAAGCGAGAACAAAGCCAGCGCGAAACCGCGCTGCTCGAGCGCAAGCAGCTCCTGCGCGATGAAGGTCTCCGACAGTCGCGGGTAGCCCTTGAGAACGATGGCGATCGAGCCGCCGCAGCGCGCATCGGTCATCGGTGTTGCAACCGGATGTCCTGGCGTTGGCACGAGGTCGGTCGAGTGGAGATTACCGAAGCGGCAGATGCTACCATCACCGGCGAACGCCGCTCGCGGAATGCCGCGGGGGCGCTCCGAATCCCCGCGACGGCATGGACCGGTCCCTTTTTCGCTACATCCTGCGGCACACGTGGCGCGATCAGGTATTCCTGCTCATGCTCACGGTGATCAGCTTCCCGCTGATCTACATCAACCTCGAGCTTCCCAAGCGCATCGTCAACCGCGCGATCCAGGGGAAGCAGATTCCCGCGACGTTCCTCGGCTTCGACGTCAACCAGATCTCGTACCTGATGGGGCTGTCGCTGCTGTTGCTCGCGCTCATCACGATCAACGGCGCGCTCAAGTACTGGATCAACGTCTACTCCGGGGTCGTGGGCGAACGGACGCTGCGCCGGCTGCGCCACGATCTGTACTGGCAGGTGTTGCGTTTTCCGCTGCCGCAGTTCAAGACAATGTCGGCGGGCGAAATCATTCCGATGATCGTCGCCGAAACCGAGCCGGTCGGCGGCTTCATCGGCGACGCGATCGTGCTGCCGATCTTCCAGGGCGGGTTGCTGCTGACCTACGTCCTGTTCATTTTCAACCAGGACATGTGGCTCGGTCTCGCGGCGATCGCGCTGTGGCCACCGCAGATGGTCCTCATCCCGCGGCTGCAGCGAAAGATCAACCTGCTCGCGAAAGAGCGCGTGCAGACGGCGCGCCAGCTCTCCGACCGCATCGGTGAATCGGTCGCGGGCGCAGCCGAGATTCGCGGCAACGACACGATGCAGCTCGAACGCGCCGACATCAGCGAGCGCCTCGGGAAGATCTACGGCATCCGCTACGACATCTACCGGCGCAAGTTCTTCGTCAAGTTCCTCAACAATTTCCTGGCACAGGTCACGCCTTTTTTCTTCTATTCGGTGGGCGGATACCTGGTGATCCGAGGCAGCCTTTCGCTCGGCGCGCTCGTCGCGGTGCTCGCCGCATACAAGGACATCCTGAGCCCCTGGAAAGAACTGCTCAACTGGTATGCGACGAAGGAAGACGTGCGCATCAAGCACGAGCAGATCGTCTCGCAGTTCGAGCCGCCCGGACTGGTCGACCGCAAGCTCCTCGAGGACGCGCCCGCGTCGATTCCGACGCTCGCGGGCGACGTCGTTGCGTCCGCGCTCTCGTACAGCGAAAACGGCGTCACCAATCGGATCGACCGCATGACGTTTCGCGTCGCACCCGGCGAGCACGTCGCGCTGGTCGGCAACGGCTACAGCGGCAAGGACGACCTCGCCCAGCTCCTCGCGCGCCTCAACCTGCCGACCGGCGGGCGGCTGAACGTCGCGGGCGTCAATTTCGGCGACGTGCACCAGGCGGTTCCAGGCCGGCGCATCGCGTACGCCGCGCAGAACGCGCACATCTTCTCGGGTACGCTCGCGCATAATCTTTATTACGGGCTGAAGCACCGGCCCGTGCATGCGGCGCCGTACGATGATGCCGGAGAAAAGCTGCAGCAGCGCCGCGCGCACGACGCGCTCGCATCCGGCAACAGTTCCTACGACGTTCGCGCGAACTGGATTGATTACGAGGCCGCGGGTGTTGCCGACGCCGACGAATTGACGACCGCTGCGGTACGCGTACTCCAACTCGTCGACATGGAGCGCGAAGTGATCGGATTCGGATTCGCGAGCACGACCGATCCGAATCGCCATGCCGACCTTGCCGCGAAGGCGGTCTCCGCGCGGACGCGCGTCCAGGACCATGTGAAGCGCGAGAACCTCGAAGCGTGCGTCGAGCTTTTCGACCGCGAGGCCTACTTCGCGAACATGAGCATCGCGGAGAACATCCTGTTCGGCATGCCTCGGCATCCGGATTTCCAGCCTGCGGCGCTTGCGAACAATCCCGCGATCGTCACCCTGCTGCGCGATGTCGGGTTGCTCGACGACCTGTATGCGGCCGGTGCGAAGGTGGCGGCGCTGATGGTCGAACTGTTCGCCGATGTCGCCCCCGACAGCAACCTGTTCGAGCAATACAGCTTCATCAGTCCCGAAGACCTTCCCGAATTCCAGGCGCTGGTCGCTAAAACGGGGCGCAGCGGCCTCGCTGCGGTATCCGAGCGCGACAAGGCGCGGCTGCTCGCGCTGACCTTCCGGCTCGTCAAGGCACGACACCGTCTCGGGATCATGGACGACACCATGACCGAGCGGATTCTTGCAGTGCGTGCCGAATTCAGGCGCCGCTATCAGGGCCGCGACGACATCTGCGAATTCTTCGAGCCCGATCGCTTCAGCGCGGCGCTTTCCATCCAGGACAACATCCTGTTCGGCCGCGTGGCGTTCGACCAGGCGAGCGCGCAGGGACGGGTCAGCGCGATGGTGCGCGAGATCGCCGCGGAAGCAGGCATGAATGCCGATCTCGTGCAGCTCGGCCTCGAGTTCGACGTCGGCAGCGGCGGCTCGCGCCTGTCGTACTCGGAACGGCAACGTCTCGCCATCGCGCGGGGGCTGCTCAAGAATCCGGATATCCTCGTCTTCAACGAGCCCACGTCCGGGCTCGATCCGGGGATGGAAGTGCGCGTGCTGCGCGCCGTCCTCGCATGGGCGAAGGGTCGCACGGTCCTGTGGTCGCTCTCGCGCGCGGAACTCGCACGCGAATTCGATCGCGTGCTCGTCTTCGCGGACGGGCAACTCGTGGAGGAGGGGAAGTTCGAGGAGCTCGAGCGGGAGGGCAACGCGCTGTCGCAACTGGTCGCGTAACTGGATCCGAAGTCACCGATACGGATCCGACGCGTCGCGCAGCCCGTCACCGAAGAAATTGAAGGCCAGGATGACGATGATCACAGGCACGACGGGCAGCATCAGCCACGGGTAGAGTGCCACGACGTTGATGTTCTGCGCTTCGTTGAGGAGCACGCCCCAGCTCGTGATCGGCGGCCGGAGTCCAATGCCGAGAAAGCTCAGCGCGGTTTCGCCGAGGATCATGCCGGGGATCGACAGCGTCGCGGACGCGATGAGGTGGCTCATGAATCCCGGCAGCAAGTGGCGCCCGATGATTCGGCTGGGACGCGCCCCCATCAGGCGCGCCGCGGTCGTGTAGTCCTCCTCGCGCAGCGCGAGCAGCTTGGAGCGGACGGCGCGCGCGAGTCCCGTCCAGTCGAGCAGCGCCAGGATGCCGGTGATGCCGAAGTAGATCAGGATCGGACTCCACGTCACCGGAAGCACGGCGGAAAGTGCCATCCACAACGGCAACTCGGGGAACGAGCGAATAACCTCGATCACGCGCTGCACCGCCATGTCGACCCAGCCGCCGTAATAGCCGGCAATGCCGCCGATCACGAGCCCTAGCGTGAAGCTCGCGGCAATGCCGATCAGGCCGATCGTGAGTGATATTCGCGCGCCATACAAGATGCGCGAAAGCACGTCGCGCCCGAGGCGATCGGTGCCGAGCAGGAACAGCGTCGCATCCTTCGCCGGACAGACCAGATGGAACGACATGTCGACGAGGTTCCAGAAGCGATAGCGATCGCCCGAGCAGAAGAAGCGAAGCGGCCGTGGTTGCGTCCGGTCCTCGGCGTAATTGCGCCGCAACGTCTCCATGTCGAGCGTCTTGCGCTGCTCGTAGACGAATGGTCCAATGAGGCGACCCTCGTGAAACAGATGTACGCGCTGCGGCGACGCGTAGATGAAGTCGATGTGGCGATCGTGCAGGTCGTAGGGTGCGACCATTTCCGTGACGAGCGTCGATCCGTACATCAGCAGCAGGATGATCGCCGACGCCACTGCGACGCGGTGGCGCTTGAACTTCCACCACATCAGCTTCCATTGGGAGGCGAGGTAGAACCGCTCCTGCTCGGGTGTGAGCCGCGCGGCCGACGCCGGATCGAACGGCTCGGTGGATACGAAATGGTCGGCCTCGTTCGTGTTCGGCGGCAATTCGATGGTGCTCATCTACATCCAACGCTCATCGCGCGATGCCGCCGGACAGGCGGATGCGCGGGTCGAGTACGACGAGCGCGAGATCCGAGATCAGCACGCCGACGACGATCAGCAGTGCCAGGAACATCAGGAACGACCCGGCGAGGTACATGTCCTGGCTCTTGAGCGCATTGAGCAGCATCGGTCCCGTCGTCGGCAGCGAGAGCACGATCGCCGTGATCTCCGCGCCGGAGATGATGTGCGGCAGCAGGCTCCCGATGTCCGAGATGAAGAAATTGAGCGCCATGCGCAGCGGATACTTGCGAAGCAGCTTGCGCGGCGCCAGGCCCTTCGCGCGCGCGGTCACCACGTACTGCTTCTGCAACTCGTCGAGGAGGTTGGCGCGCAGGCGCCGGATCATGCCCGCGGTGCCGCTCGCGCCGATCACGATCACGGGAATCCAGCTGTGCTCCAACACCGACTTGATCTTGTCCCACGTCCACGGCTGGCCGATGTACTCGGGCGCCATCAGACCGCCGATGGTCGTACCGAACAGGACGTTCGCGGCGTACATCATCACGAGTGCGAGCATGAAATTCGGAATCGCAATCCCGAGGAAGCCGAGGAGCGACAATCCGTAGTCTCCCCAGCTGTACTGATGCGTCGCCGAATAGATGCCGATGGGAAACGCGACGCACCAGGTGAAGAGAATCGTGACTACCGACACGATCATCGTGAGCAGCATGCGGTCGCCGATCACTTTCGTCACCGGCATGTTGAATTCGAACGAATAGCCGAAATCGCCCTTCAACATCCCGCCGGCCCAATGCAGGTATTGCTCGGGCAGCGGCTGGTCGAGGCCGTAGTACTCGCGCAGGAAGGCGACCTTCTGCTGATCGACCGTCTCGCCCTGCGACTCGAGCTCGGCGATGTAGCTCTCGAGGTAGTTTCCCGGTGGCAACTGGATGATCGTGAAGACGATGATGCTGACCGCGATCAGTGTCGGAATCATCATCAGTACCCGCTTCACGACGTATTGCAGCATCAGTGCGCCACCGTATCGAACCAGAACGTGTCCGGGTGATACATGCCGAAGTACGCACCGGGGTCCCAGCTGTAGATGCCATCCGCGGGCACGTTCCGCAGTCCGTCGCGCACGACGACGGGCTGCAAGGCGTGCGTGACGGTGCCGATCGTGTACATCTGGTCCGCGTTAATTTCGAGCATGCGGAGCCAGACCTTTTTACGTTCGTCGACGGTCGTCGCGTTGCGCCACTCGCCGTAGAGCCGGGCGAGTTCCCGCACCTCGGGCAGCGCGGGGGCCTCTCCCCCGCTGTGGTTCAACTCGTAGTACTCGCCCCACATCGGCCATTGCAGCTGCTCCTGCGTCGTGGGCGCGAGCTCGCTCGGGCTCATCTCCGGCGTCGCGATGCCGTTGTTGAGCCCCGACCACACCGACATCATCGACTTGCCCGAGAACACGCGCTTGCGAAACACCTCGCGCTGCGACGGTCGTGGAAACATCGCGATGCCGAGCAGGCGCCAACTGTCGCGGATCAACTCGAGCACGTCCGTTTCCTCGGTGCTTTCTCCCGACGTGTCGACGATCAGTTGCATCGGGCGTCCGTCGGGCAGCAGGCGAATGCCGTCTTCGTCACGCCGGGTGAGCCCGATCGCGTCGAGCAGCGCATTGGCGCGCTTGACGTCGAACGCGGCCCACGCCGTCTGAAACTCCGGCCGGAACAGCGGGCTGCGCGGCAGCACCGTGTTGGCCGATTCCTTGCCGAGTCCGAAGTAGACGACCTCGTTCACTTCATGACGGTCGATTCCAAGCGAGAGCGCGCGCCGAAAACGAACGTCGCGCATCAGCGTCCGCCACACCGGATCTTCGACGTTCAGGTTGGGATAAAGTGCTACCTGCGAGCCGAGCGCCTTTTCCCACAGGTACACCCGATAGTGGTTGCGTTGCTCGCTCTGCTTCAGGAACGTGTAATTGTCGAAGCGCAGATAGCGGGCCTGCAGGTCGACGTTGCCCGCGCTGGTCCGCGCAGGAATCAGCTTGTCGTCGGTGATGTTGATGACGACGCGATCGATGTAGGGAAGCTGTCGTCCCATCCGGTCGACGCGGTGGAAGTAGGGATTGCGCACGAGCACGAAGCGCGTCGTCGGCAGCGGCGTCGTGTTGATCCACGGCTCGAGCGTCGGCAGGTCGGGATTGTCGAAGCGGAACTGCTCGTCCATTTTCTGATGCAGCCCGGCCCAATTGCGTGAACCGGCGGCCACCGCGAGCGCGTTGGCCTTCGCAAGGCCGACGTATCGCGCATGGAATTGGCGCAGGTAATGCGCCGGGCGATAGATGAAGAGCGGACTCGCCCCGGCGAGTGCGGTCAGGAACTGCGGATTGGGTTCGTCCCAGGAATAGCGAACCGTGGTCGCGTCCGGCACTTCGAACTTCGGCCCGTGGTTGTTCACGAGCAGTGCGCGCGGCAAGCCGAACGGAGAGAGGTCCTTGTTGTTGGCGACGTCTTCCCAGAAGTACCGGAAATCCGCCGACGTGAACGGTTGCCCGTCGGACCACTTGTGCCCGGGCCGCAAGTGCAGCGTGAAGGTCCGGTTGTCGGCGTTGTCGATGCTCTCGAGAATGTCCGGTACGAGATGCAGATGCTCGTCATACCCGACGAGCCGCGCGTACCCGTAGACGACCATCATCCGGATGTCGCGATCCTTCGCCATCAGCATCCGCATCTCGCCGCCGTAGCGGCCGAGCGACCAGCCTTTGCGATCGATGTCCACGACCCGCGCCACGCGCGGCAGTCGTTCAGCGAGCGGGGGAAGCTTGTGCGCGGCGACGTCGGCAGCGAGAGCCGGCGGCTCCTCGGCGCCGACCGATCCGATCACGGACATGGCCAGCGCCAGCCCCAGCCCCAGCAGCGCGCCCCAGCCGGTACGACGGATCATTGGACGACCCCCACGCTTGCGGCTGTTGCACGACGCTCCTCACCCGCCTCGCTCACGCTCGGCTCCCTCTCCCCGCGCGCGGAGAGAGGGTTGGGGTGAGGGGAGCTTCGAAGTCCCAGGGGCGGCGGCCCGGCGACGCTCATGCGATCAGCCTTTCACGCGCGGTGTCGACCTGCATGCGCACGCGATGATCGTCACCGACGTCGACGAGCTCGCCGGCGCCAGCATCCGTCCATGCGAACGGTGCCCGCCATTGCTCGGGGCTGCGCGCCGCGCCGTCGAGCACGGCCGCGAGGTCGAGCTTCCGGTGGAGGTCCGGATACGGCACGGCCGCCAGCAACCCCAGCGTGTAGGGGTGCATTGGATTGCGGAACAGCACTTCACGCGGCGCGATCTCGACGATTCGCCCGCGGCACATCACGGCTATCTCGTCGGCGACGTAGTCGACTACCGCGAGGTTGTGCGAAATGAACAGGTACGTGAGCCCGAGTTCCTTCTGCAGGTCCTTCAACAGGTTGAGGATCTGCGCCTGGATCGACACGTCGAGCGCGGATACCGGCTCGTCGCACAGGACCAGGTCGGGTGAAAGCGCGAGCGCGCGCGCGATGCCGATGCGCTGGCGCTGCCCACCGGAAAAGCTGTGTGGATAGCGGTTCAGGTAGCGCGGATCGAGGCCCACGAGCCGCATGAGTTCCTTCGCCATCTGCGCCCGATGGTCGGCATCGCCGACGCCGTGGATGATCAGGGGCTCGCGCAGGATGTCAAACACGGTCATGCGCGGCGAGAGTGATCCGAACGGGTCCTGGAACATGTATTGCACGCGACGCCTGAAGTGCATCAACTCGGCTGCGCTCGCGTGCGTGACGTCGATCGTCCTGCCGCGGTCGTTGTACAGCACCTCGCCCGCATCCGGCTCGATCGCCCGCATGATGACCTTGGAAAGCGTCGTCTTGCCGCATCCGCTTTCGCCCACGAGGCCGAAACACTGACCGCGCCGGATGGACAGACTCACGTCGTCGACCGCGCGAAACGGCGGCCCCTCGCGGCGGACGAAAAAGCCCGTCGATCGCTGCGCGAACGCCTTGACGACGTTGCGCACGGACAGATGGACCGAACCGGCGTCGGCAGGCCACGGCTCCTTCGTCTCGACGAGCGGCCCCGCCTGGTAATCGACGGTGTGTACCGAGACGAGCCGCTCGCCCGGCTTCATGTCGAAGTGTGGAACCGCACGCAGCAACGCGCGAAGGTAGGGATGCGCGGGACGCTCGAAGATCGCTTCCACCGGCCCCTGTTCCATCACGCGTCCCCCGTAGAGGACGACGACGCGTTCCGCCACGTTGGCGACGACGCCGAGATCATGCGTGATGATCAGCACTGCCATGCCGAGTTCCGACTGCAGCTCCTTGATGAGCGCGAGGATCTGCGCCTGTATCGTGACGTCGAGTGCCGTCGTCGGCTCGTCGGCGATCAGGAGCGACGGGCGGCAGACGAGCGCCATGGCGATCATCGCGCGCTGGCGCAAACCGCCCGAGAGCTGGAATGGATACGTGCGAAGCGCGCGTGCGGGATCGGGGAATCCGACCCGTCGCAGCATGTCCTCGGTACGCGCCATCCCTTCCTTGTGGCTCGCCCGATGGTGCACAAAGAGCGCTTCGCTGACCTGGTCGCCGATCGTGTGCAGCGGCGACAGCGACACCATCGGCTCCTGGAAGATCATCGAAATGTGCCGGCCCCGGATGCGACGGATTTTCCGGCTGTCGGGTGCCAGGGTCACGATGTCCACCGGCCGCTGGTTCGCGTCGGGCGGCGTGAAAATGATCTGGCCCGACGTGATGCTCGCGCTCTGCGGCAGGATCCGCATCATTGCCTGAGCAGTGATGGATTTGCCGGAACCGGATTCGCCGACCAGCGCGAGCGTGGTGCCGGGCGCGATGTGAAACGAAACCCGGTCGAGCGCGCGAACCCGGCTGCCACGGATGTCGAATTCGATCGAAAGGTCGCGGACGTCGATCAGGTAAGCCACTTTGCAACCTCGAGACTTTGCGCGGCACGACACCGCCCATCGCGCGAGAATGGCTCGCGGCATTCCACCTGATCCGTCAACGCTCCCATCCCGGCGGTGGTTCGCTCAGTGCGCGTCGGGAACGTTACGGAAGCCCACGCACGCTTTGCGCAGGCGAAGCGCGTAGGGGAGGGTGCGCGTAGCAAAAGCGATATGCCGTCCCAGCCGCGCGAGCGCCGGAAGCTTGCGCGGTGGTGGCAGTGCATCGCCGCACGCCACCAGATCGACATAAAAGGCGGATGTCGTACCGAGGTCGTCGAGCTGCAGGTCGAGCGGCGCGGCGCGGTTCCGCAGTTGCGCGCCGAGCATCGCGTGCACCGGTTTCGTCACCAGCAGGTATTCGGGCACGGGCACGTCGTTCTTGAGCATCCGGTGCACGACGATGACGTCGACACCGGCCAGCTCGGTCAGCCGCTTCACCTTTTGCATTGCGACGCCGCCTGCGTGCCCGACCAGCTTGATCTTGAGCTCCCCGGCCTGCTGGCAACCGTCGCACGGGCACAGTGTATTCATCTTCAGGTCGGCGGCGCGGGCGTGGAACGCGCGGTAGATCGCGGCGGTATGACCATCGATCAGCGTCGCATCGGCGGCTCCGTCGGCGGGCGCCGGCATGTAGAAGAACGCGGCATCGCCTTCGAGCTTGGCGAGCTTCAGTGCGGGACCGGCGGCGTCGATGACCGCCTCGAGGAGCTGTGCGATGACCTGCTGCGCGTGCACGAGGCTCGTGTCGTGCAGCTTCATGAACCGCGTGTACCCGGCGATGTCGGCGATCAGCAACAGCGTGGATTGAACGGCCATGAAAGTGGGCTCCCTGATGCCTACGTGCCGACGTACACGGGTCGCGGTTCCGTGAAAAACGCGTGGAGGATGTGATACACGGTCAGGTAGTTCTTCTGCTGAAAGCTCGCGTGCGAAATGCCGGCCATCATCGAGAACTGCTTGTCGGAATTTGGCAACCGCTTGAAGAACTCGACGAGGTCGTCGAATGCCGCGATCCCGTCGTACTGGCCGCGCAGGATCAACGTCGGCATCGTGATGCGCGCCGGATCGACGACCGGGAGCTTGGAGCACATGTCGACGTAGGTGCCGTTCGGCATCGAATCGTCGAGCGCGAGGATGGCGTCGGCGAACACGTCGATGACGCGCGGTTCCACGCAATCGGGATGATCGCGCGCGAAAATCGACCGGACGAACGCGCGGTCGATCGGTCGCCGGTTGCGGGCGACGAATTCCGGCAGCTTTCTGCGCCGCTCGCCGAGCGTCGGCGCGCCTTCCCCGGTCCAGACGAACGCGTCCAGCGCAAGCCGCGACACCCGATCCGGATGCCGCTCGGCGAACAGCGCCGCGCGCAACGCCCCGGATGAAATGCCGTACGCCATCACGCTTTCGACGCCGCGTGCGTTACGCATGAGACTCGTCGCGGCCGCGAGATCGTCCGCGCCGTTCGCGATGTCGCAGGGAATGTCGCGGCGCTTGTCCGAACGCCCGTAGCCTTCCATGTCGACGCTCCAGCAAACGAAGCCGCGGCGCGCGAACCAGTCCATCACCGACGAGTCGGGGCGGTCGGGCACCGTCAGATCGAACGTCGGCTGCGACGCCATCGAAGAGCCGTGCACGAACAGCACGGCCGGCTTGCCTGAAGGTGAGCCGACGAACTTCTCCCACAGGAAGAGCCGCACGTCGTCCTTCGATGCCCAGTGCGCGACGCCCTCGACCGGCGCATCGGCCACCGGCTTGCACGCCTGCCCTTCGCTCATCTGCAGCGCTTCCACGGTCTCGTTGACCACGCGGACCCGATCATTCGATGTGCGCGCCGGTATCGTGGATCACCTTCGCCCACAAGTCTCTTTGCGCGCGAAAGAACTTCCCGAAATCGGCGGCCGTGGACCCGACGATCTCGATGCCCGCGTTCGCCATGTAGCGCTTCACTTCGTCTTCACCGAGCACCGCGACAACGTTGCGATTGAGCCGCTCGACGACCGCCGGCGGCGTTCCCTTTGGCGCCAGCAATGCCATCCAGACGTATGCCTCGTATCCCCGTACACCCGATTCCATCACCGTTGGAACGTCCGGTAGCTGCGGCGAACGCGTGGCACCGGTTACCGCCAGCGCGCGCAGCCTGCCCGCCTTGATGTGTCCGACCATGCCCGCCGTGCCCGGAATCGACATCGATACGACGCCTGACAGTAGATCGGTCGTCGCCTGTGCGCTGCCCCGGTAGGGCACGTGATTCATTTTCATGCCGGTTTTCGACGCGAGCAGCGCCGCGAACAGGTGCTGGCCGCTGCCGTTCCCGGACGACGCGAAATTGACCTGGCCGGGATGCGCCTTCACGTACGCGATGAACTCCTGTAGCGTCTTCGCGGGAATCGCCGGATTGACGACGACGACGCCGGGCTCGCGCCCGATCAGCGCAACGGGCGTGAAGTCGCCGACAGGATCGAACGGCAGCTTCGAATAGAGCGTCGCGCTGATCGCGTTGGTCTGCGATGCGAGCAGCAGCGTATACCCGTCGGGCGCTGCCTTGGCCACCACGTCGGTCCCGATCGTAGCACCCGCGCCGGGCTTGTTCTCGACGATGACCGGTTGCCCGAGGCGCTTGCCGAGTTCCTGCGCAACGAGTCGCATCGGACCGTCGACGGCGCCCCCCGGCGAGAATGGCACGATCACGCGGATCGGACGCGATGGGTAATCGTCGGCGTGCGCGAAGCCTGCCGTCAGCACCGCCGGCATCGCGACCAGAATGAGCGCCCGCATCAGACTCGAAAACACGGCGAAGTCTCCTTCTTCGAAACCGCGTGCATTGTCGGGGTCCGCCGCGCGCCTGTAAAGGCCACGCGCTGCGTGAGTCCCAGGTAGGAATCGCCCGACAACCGTTCGCGCCGGCGGCCGCTGAACGCGCGCGCGCGCAGTCCCTACACTACGCCGGACATCGCAGGCGCGAAGTACTGTCGTTCGCGACCATCGATACGAGTGTGGCCGATCGCTGCACGCTCCTTGATTTTCCAACGCGGGGACTTTCGGTATGAAAACAATCGTGGGATCGTTCGACAGTTTCGATGAAGCGAATCGGGTGGCGCGGGAGTTGATGGATGACGGTTTCCGCGACAGCGACGTGAGCGTGGTTGCGAGCAATCGTCGCGGCCAATATCCAAGCGGCACCGGCACATCGAGCGGGGCGGATGTGGACGCGCGGGCGGATACGTCGATCGGCGTCGCGGGAACGGGCAGCATGCTCGGTGTGACCTGGACGAGCACGTCGAGCGGTTTCACCGACAAGGCGGCCACGGGGACGAGCGCCGGCACGCGCAGCATGACCGGCACCACCAACGAGCATTATGCGCGGTCGGCGACCGACAACGCATTGACCGAGGACGGCGCGGGCCTTACCGGACGCATTCGCGATCGCGATGGCGTGGTGGACGACGCGAGCGGCGCGGCGGCCGGCGCGGTGACGGGCGGCGTGGTGGGTGGCGCGGCCGGCCTTGCGGCGAGCCTGATGGGCCTCGCCATTCCCGGCATCGGGCCGATCATTGCGGCGGGTCCGATCGTCGCGACGTTGACCGGCGCGGGTGTAGGCGCCGTTGCTGGCGGGCTGATCGGTGGCCTGACGGACATGGGTGTTTCGAAACCCGATGCCGAGTACTACGCGGAATCGGTGCGCAGAGGCGGCGCCCTCGTGGCCGTGCGTGCGGACGATTCCCGCGCCGATCGCGCGGCGCAGATCATGCGCACACATGGCGCAATCGATATCGAGCGGCAGGCGGAGCAATGGCGCGAGCGCGGCTGGACGGGCTTCAATGAAAAGGCGGAACCGCTTGCGACCGACGAACTGGAACGCGACCACGATCGAGTAGCCTCGCCCCCGACACAACGGCCTGGCGCGCCCTGAAGCGGGATACCCGGCGTTTTCTTTCCAACGACGCGCGTTGCGCATGCCGGGCAGCACGCTTGGGGATTCGCCATGACCCCTTCAGCGCATAAGGCCGTCGGCGTCTACGATCGCCCGCATCCGCTACGCACGCGCAAGGTGCTGATTCCGACCGCCATCGGGGTCGCCGTGGCGATCGGCTACGGTCTCTGGTTCTACCTGCGGTGAACGAAAGCGGGCGCAGGCGTCAAGCGGCGCGCTTTTCGCGCGCCGCCACGTCGAGCTTCGCATACGCGTCGCGGAGCGCGGTGCGAAGTCCCTCCTCGACCACCGGATGGTAGAACGGCAGCTTCAGCATCTGCGCGATCGTCAGGTTGAGCTGGCGCGCCCATGCGAGCAGGTGACCGAGGTGCTCGGCATCAGGACCGATCATCTCGGCACCCAGCAGCCATCCGGTCCCTGTTTGCGCGTAGACGTGCAGCCGGCCGCGATTGCGCTGCATGACGCGCGCGCGACCCTGGTCGTCGAACGACGCGGTGCCCGTAACGAAAACCGTCTCGCTGGCTGCGCGAAAGCCGCCGCCGATCACCGCAATTTGCGGATCGGTGAATACGACCGATAACGGAGCGCGCCGCAGGTCGGCATGCACGTCGGGGAAGCGGGCCGCGTTGTCGCCCGCGATCCGGCCCTCGTCGGCCGCCTCGTGCAGCAACGGAGCGTCGTTGTTCGCATCGCCGGCAATGAAGATCGGCGCACTGCCGCATTGCAACGTCTCCCGGTCGAACGCGGGGATGCCCTGTGCATCGCGAACAACGCTGGTGTGCTCGAGGCCGAGATTGCGCACATTGGCCGAGCGGCCGGTCGCGGCGAGCAGATAGTCGAACGGCTCGGTGCGCAACGCTCCGTCCAAAGCTCGATAGCGGACGGCGACGCGATCGCCATCGAGCGATACTTCGGCGTGCGCGTCGGTGTCGAGATAGAACTCGGCACTGAACGCGCGTCGTGCCTCGAGGATCAACTCGGGATCGGATAGCGGACCGACGCCGCCACCACGGCCGAACACCTTGACTCGAACACCGAGACGGTGCAATGCCTGGCCGAGCTCGAGTCCGATCACACCAGGGCCGAACACCGCGACGCTTTCCGGCAGATCGGTCCACTCGAAAATCGTCTCGTTGGTGACGAGGCGATCACCGAGCGTATTCCAGTCGGGCGGGTAGGCGGGTGACGAACCGGTCGCAATCACGGCGGCGCTGGCGTTGATCGTGGTGTCGCCAACGATGAGCGTCTTGTCGTCGACAAAACGCGCATAGCCTTCGATCTTGTCGGCCGCCGGGATCGCGTCCACGCCCTGCAGCACGAAGCCGACGAAACGATCGCGTTCTGCACGTACGCGCGCCATCACCGCGTGACCGTCGATGGCGACTTCGCTTTCGAGACGCAAGCCGAAGGCGCCGAAGCGCCCGACGGCATGCGCGGCCTCGGCGGGGGCGATGAGCAGCTTGCTCGGCATGCATCCGACGCGCGCGCAGGTCGTGCCATGCACGCCGCCTTCGATCAGCAGCGCCGAGCGGCCGGCCGCTTTGGCCGCACGGTACGCGGCGAGGCCCGCGGTGCCCGCGCCAATCACCGCCACATCGGTCTTCACCGTTCGCTCCGCCCTCTCTCTCTACGCGGCCTTGCGCAAAAACGCTTCCAGTTCGTTCGACCCGCCGATCAGGCGGCCATTGATGAACACCTGCGGAACCGTCTGGGCGCCGGCAATCGCGCCGACAGCCTTGGTGCGGATCGTATGCGCCAGCGGGACCTCGACGTAGTCGTAACCCGCGTCCGCAAGGCGCTTCCTGGCGACAGCGCAGAACGAGCAGCCCTCACGCGTCAGGATCGCCACCTGGTCGGGCCTGCGGGCGTTCGGGTTCAGGTAGTTCAGCATCGTGTCCGCGTCGGAAACCTTGAACGGGTCGCCAGGCTCGCGCGGCTCGACGAACATCTTCTCGATCGTCTTGTTCCTGACCAGCATCGAATAGCGCCAGGAACGCTTGCCGAAATTCAGGTCCGTTTTGTCGACGAGCAGTCCCATCTTTTCGGTGAAAGCGCCGTTGCCGTCCGGGATGAGCAGGACGTTGCCGGCTTCCTGGTCCTTCGCCCATTCTTCCATCACGAACGGGTCGTTGACCGAAATGCATACGATCGTGTCGATGCCTTGTGCCTTGAATACGGGGGCGAGCTCGTTGTAGCGCGGCAGGTGCGTCGACGAGCACGTCGGCGTGAACGCGCCCGGCAACGCGAACACGACGACGTTCTTGCCGGCGAAGATGTCGTCGGTGGTGATCGTCGCCCAGTCGTCGTCGCGTCGGATACGGAACGAGACATCGGGTACGCGCGTGCCCTCGCGTGGAGCGAAGTTGTCGGCCATGGTGCTTTCCTTTAGTTGCATGTCGTTGATAAACGGCATTCTCGCCTGTGGCTATCAATAAATCCAATTTAATTATCTGATAAACGCCATAAATATAAACTATTGCGTGAATCGCGAGCAAGCCTCCCGCTTTCAAGAATGGGCCCGCCCGGACAAAGAAAAATCCGCGGCAAAATCGCCCGTAACGGGCCGAGCGACGCGATTCATCGACAAGCAGCGGCATGCGCGGAGAACGCGCGGGCCGGAGCGTCCGGGCGAGTGACGGTTCAGGCCGCGCCGGCGGCCACGCATCCGGGAACTCGACGCAGCGCGCGCAGTTGACCGAACGGCGCCGGTAACGCAATGGCGAAGCCTTGCGCGTAGTCGACGCCGATCGTCCGCAGTGCCTTCAGCGCATCGCGGTTCTCGACCGACTCGGCGATCGTCTTCTTCCCCATGATGTGGCCGATGCGGTGAATCGCCTCGACCATCGCGTGATTGACCGGATCCTGAAGCATGTCCTTCACGAAGCTGCCGTCGATCTTGAGGTAATCGACCGGAAGGTGCTTGAGATAGGTGAACGAGGACACGCCGACGCCGAAATCGTCGAGTGCGAAGCGACAGCCGCGACCGCGCAGCGCCGTCATGAATTCGGTGGCCTTCGACAACGATGCGACGGCCGTCGTTTCGGTGATCTCGAAGCAGACGCTCGCGTGCGGTACCGCGTAGCGAACGAACTGCGCCTGCACGAAATCGAGGAAATCATCGTCGCCGATCGATGCGCCTGACACATTTATCGCGAAGACGCCGGACGGCGGCGCGTCGGCGTCGAATTGCCGCGCAAGCATCGCGAGTGCGGTGCCGATCACCCAGCGATCGATCGCCGGCATCAGGTGATAGCGTTCTGCCGCAGGGATGAACGACGTGGGCGGGACGAGCTCGCCGTCGTCGCCGCGCAAGCGCAGCAGCAGCTCGGTGTAAGGCGGCGCCACGTCGTCACCACGCGTTGCCTGCACTGGTTGCGCGTAGAGGCAGAATCGGTTTTCCGCGAGCGCGCGATGGATTCGGCTCACCCATTCCATCTCGCCTTGCGCAACGTCACCTCGTCGCTATCCGGGCTGTAAACCTGAACGCGATTGCGCCCCTTGTCCTTCGCCATATAGCACGCGGCGTCGGCCGCCGACAGCACGCCGGCCAGCGTTTGCGGACCGTCCGCGACGTTGACCACGCCGACATTCGCGCCGATTTTGAACGAGCGCCGGTTCCACTGGAAATGGAAGTCGCCGATCGTCTGGCACAGCGAATCGGCGATCGTGAACGCGGGACCCGGCGCGCAATGCTCGAGCAGCACCCCGAACTCGTCGCCGCCGAGCCGCGCGAGCGTATCGCCTTCGCGAAGCCGCGGGCGCAGCAGCGCGCTTACCTGCCGCAGCAGCTCGTCGCCAGCCGCGTGCCCGCAGGTGTCGTTCACGACCTTGAATTCGTCGAGGTCGACGTACAACACTGCGTGGTTGTGCGCCTCGCACCGGTTTTCGACGAGTGCCATCGTGACGCGCCGCTCGAATTCGCGCCGGTTGAGAAGACCCATCAGCGCGTCGTGGCTTGCCAGATGCGCGAACCGCATCGCGTATTGGCGCTCGCGGTTCATGTCGTGAAACACCAGGACGACCTCGACGATGTTCCGCGCGTTGTCGCGGATCGGCGCAACGGCGTAATCGACGGCGATCGGGCCGTCGTGGCGGCGCCGCAGCACTACGTTTCCGTCGGAGTGGATCGTGCTGCCGTCGTGAAAGGCGCGCGCGACGGGGTCGGGCATCTCGACGCCGGTCGCCTCGTCGAGCGCGGAGAATATCGATCGCAGCGCCGCGCCGCGCGCCTCGTCGTGGCCCCACCCGGTCAATCGTTCGGCCACGGGGTTCATGTATTCGACATTACCCGAGGTATCGACGGTGATCACGGCGTCGGCGATCGACGCGAGCGTGACTTGCGCGCGCTCCTTCTGTTCGAGCGTCTCTCCTTCCGCGCGCTTCCGGTCCGATATGTCGGCGAGCGACCCCGCCATCCGCTGCGGCTTGCCGCGCTCGCTCATCACCGAGCGCCCCGGGTGCGAAACCAGCGGTAGGCGCCGTCGTGCATGCGCAGGCGAAATTCGAGGTCGAACGGGTCGCCGCGCGCGAGATGCTGCTTCAGGAGTGCGGCTGTTTGACGGCGCTCGACATGATGTACGCGGCGCAGGAACGAGCCCGCGGTTTCGTGGAGCGTCCCCGCTGCATGACCGAGCAGTTCCTCGAAACGCGGTGACAGGTACAGCTCGCGGCTCGCAAAACTCCAGTCGAAGATGCCGTCGTTCGTGCCGCTGATCGCATAGTCGAAGCGCTGCTGGCTCGTCCGCAACGCGGCGTGGAATGCGTCTTCCTTGCGGATCAGGCGCTGCGTGCGCAGTGCGGCCACCGCGACGAGTGCAAGCGCGATCGCGAGCGTGGCGATCATCAGCACGAGCTCAACCTGTCGCGAAGCTTCGGCGAAGGTCCTCGAAAATGCCCGCTCGACCGACGTCAGCTCGCGGTCGAGCGAGCGTACCTCGACGAGCGACGGCTGCAGGTCGACGCCTGCTCCGCGGCCGCCGCGCACGGCCGTGTGCATCGCCTGCGCGGCGACGTCGATGCGTGCAAACAGCTCATCGGACTGCTGCCAGAGCCGCACCCCTTCGGCCATGAACCCGACCGGGCGAAAGCGACGGAAGAGAGTGATCATGCCGGTGATGTCGGCCGGGTGGTTGCGCGCCTCGAGCAGACCACGCCGCGCAATCGTGAAATCCGGAAACGGCTTGTCGAGTTCGACGCGCGCGACGCGCGAGCCGGCGAGCACTGCCGACTCCTCGAGGTAACGATCGAAGTAATCCTCGTTGCGCGTCTGCGCGTACTGCTCGAGCGCTTCGACGGCCGCCTTCTGCGCGGACGACCACACGCTTTCGGCGCCGATGTACGCGCGCACGCCGCGAATCACCTGCAAGCTGGCGGTACCGAGGCCGAGCAATAGCACGACGATCGCCACAAACGGCCAGATCAGGCGCATCAGGCGCCAGCGCGGAGGGCGCAGCGTGATCGGGGTGAAGTTGTGCATGACAAACCGCTGGCATCGCGCGAGGAATGCACGCGTGCGAGCGGCTACCCGTCGAAGCAAGCGGTGGGCCAACAAGCTCCCGGCGCGCCGCAGCAAAGCGGGACGGGCCCGGCATTTGCTTGAGGCAGGGCCAGAAGCCTGTACGCGAAACGCGACCTTCCCATGAACCTCTTCACGACGAGCATCCCGGCGATGTCGCCGACCAACGCACGGAGCGGCGCATGATGCAATGCCGGATGTGCAGTCAGCGCATGACCCGTCCGGGCAAGCTTTGCCGCGAATGCGAACGCGAGCTCGATCGGGCACGCTTTGCCGGCGTCTCGGTCGGTGAGCTCGGTGCGGCGGTGGCGCTGATCGACGCGTCCCGGATGGCGGGCACCGGTGACGGCGCGGGACGCCTCGCG
>JALYSS010000140.1 GCA_030854685.1 Pseudomonadota bacterium
GATGGCTTCTAGTGATGCTCGTGCGCCATGGCGATGTAGACGACGGCGAGCATCATGAAGATGTACGCCTGCAGCACGACGATCAGGATGTGGAAGATCGACCAGCCGAGGTGGAGGACCGCACCGAAGATCAGGCCGACGATTCCGGTGGCACCCCACATGCCGATCAGCAGGAAAATGAGCTCGCCCGCGTACATGTTTCCGAAGAGCCGCAGCGAATGCGACAGCGGCTTCGACACGTATTCGACGAGGTTGAACAGCAGGTTGAACGGCCAGAGGATCGGGTTGGATCCGAACGGGGAGCAAAACAGCTCGTGAATCCAGCCGCCGAAACCCTTGATCCGGATACTGTAGAAAATCATCAGGCCGAAAACCGACAGCGCCAGCGCGAACGTCGTGTTGACGTCCGCCGTCGGCACGAACCGGAAGTTGTGAAAGCCGATCGCGTTCAATCCGGTTGTCACGATGTCGATCGGCAGGAAGTCCATCGCGTTCATGAACAGCGTCAGCACGAACGTCGTCAGCGCGATCGGCGCGATGAGGCGCGTCGTTCCGTTATAGACGCTCTTGACCTGCTCGTTGACGAAATCGATCGACAGCTCGACGAACGCCTGCGTCCTGGAAGGTACGCCACTGGTCGCCTTGCGCGTCACGAGCCACATGAAGCCGAACGTGAGCACGCCGATGACGAGCGACGTGAGCAGCGTGTCGACGTTGATGGCCCAGAACTCGCCTGGCGCGACGGCGTGCGTCAGGAACGTCAGGTGATGCTGGATGTACTCGGTGGGCGAATCGTAGGAGGTGGCCATCGGGAGCATCTGGAAAACTCTAGTCGCGGATGAGCAGGGCAACGCGAAACAGCAACACCGTCACGATGAAGGCCGCCAACAATGCCGGCAGCACGGCCTCCTGGTACGTCGAGAGCACCAGCCACAACAGGCCGATGATCACGAGAATCTTCGCCGCTTCGGCGCGGAACATCGCGGCGACCGTCGCGCCGGCCGTCTTCTGCGGTGCAATCGCCAGCACGAACGCGTACACGACGCCCGCCGACAGGTTGATCACGCCGCCCAGCATCGCGGATAGCGCTCCGTGAAACCCACTCCACGCTCCGGCGATCGCGGCGATGATCAACGTCGCCGATGCCTGCCAGAGCAGCACGGCTCGATACGGCCTGGTGGAAAGCGGCGAAGGCACTATCCAGGCAATTGCAATCGCCAGCCAACGAGCCTGACCAAACGGCCGAGCATAGTCAGTAATTTTAACCGGGAAGCCGTCGCGTTCGCAATCCGATGGTGCGCCGCAATGCGCGGATGCAAGGCCTCCCGCGGCACTCGTGCGGAAGTCAGCCGCCGGACAATGCGGCGACGATCATCAGGACCTCGCCGCAAGGGATTGGCGTCGCGAGGTCGCGGGTCAGCGCGTCGCCGACGAAGAGCTTGATGTGGCGCCGCACGTGTCCCTGCTCGTCGATGATCCGAAACCGCAGTCCAGGATAGGCCCCGTCGATGGACGCGAGGACGCCTCCCACGGTAGGCGGCAGCTCCGGGGCGAGCACCGGCACCGCGACGCCGACTTCCGCCGCACCGGTGTACGAGCGCAGCGGCGACGGCACGCGGACACGGACGACGGTTGCGACCTCCTGCGACGACTGCGCCGTCATCGCGTGGCCTCGCCTTGCTCGCGCAGACGTCCAGCTGCACCCGACGCGCGCATCCGACGGCCGCCTTGCACCTGATCGCCGCTCCGCCTGCGCGTGCTCATCCGCGCGCCGCTTCCATCGCGAAGATGTGCGGCAAGTGCCGGGCGAGACAGCGGAACGATCGACCCTCGTCGCGACTGCCCCACACTTCGCCGGACGTCGTGCCGAAGTAGATGCCGGTGGGATCACGAAAGTCGCTCGTCATCGCCTGTCGCTTGACCGTCCACCACGCTTGCGAGCGCGGCAGTCCCTGATCCTGGCGTTTCCACGATTTGCCGCCGTCGCGCGAGCGATATACGGCGGGCCGGCCGCCGGGTGCCGTGCGGGGCCAAACGCTCGTCCCGTCCATCGGTAGCACCCAGAGCGATTCGGGATCGCGCGGATGCACCGCGAGCGGAAAGCCGACCGATCCAATCGACTTCGGCATCGCAGTGCCGATCTCCTGCCACGTGTCGTCGGGACGATCGAGCCGGTAGATGCCGCAGTGATTCTGCTGATAAAGCCGATCCGGATTGCCACCGGCGAAGCGGACGCAGTGCGGATCGTGTCCGTATTCCGGCAAGGGATCGGGCAGGAAATCGGCCCGAACCCCGCGGTTGAGCGGCCGCCAGTCGGCGCCGGCGTCGACCGATTCGAATACACCGCCGCCGGACATGCCGATATAGATGTGCCGCGAATCTCTTGGATCGATCAGGATTGAGTGCAGTTTCGCCCCGTCGGGCGTACCGTCCTGATCGCCGCCGCACCAGGCCTTCCGCTGCGGATGCGCGTTGAAACCCTCGATCCCTTCCCACGTCGCGCCCGCGTCGCCCGACCGAAAAAGCCCTTGCGGCGATGTGCCTGCGTACCAGACCCCCGGCTCGTCCGCGTGGCCTGCCGCGAGCCAGAACGTATGGTCGACGACGCGACCGCTGGCGGAGGTGAACGCGGGCGGGCGCACCGCTTCCTTCCACGTCCGTCCGTTGTCCAGCGACCGGAAGATCGTCGGACCGAGATGGCCGGTGCGGGCGGCAGCGAGCAGCGTCCGGCGCTCGCGGGGGTCGGCAACCGCGTGGTGGACGATGTGACCGAGGAACTGCGGACCTGCCAGACGCCAGCCATTTCGGGAAACGTCGCTCGCAAGGGTCCACAGCCCTTTGCGCGTCGCGATCAAAAGCCGAGTCTGTCGCGCCGGCGCGGGACGCGCGGCGACAGGGGAACGAGCCATGAATCTTCCTCCTTCGATTGAGCCTGCGCCGGATTCGCTGCCCGGCGCAAAGGGTGCAACGCTACGCCGCCCGCGGCGACGGGGCAAGGCGCGTCGGCGGACGCAGGGGTTGAAAATGCGGCGCGCGACTGCAATGCTTGGTGTGAATGTCCTTGGCGCCCGGCCAGCTTCCTGTCCGCTCGGCCTTTTGTTTTGGAGGAGTAAACATGACGATCAAAGTCGGTGACCGGCTTCCCGCCGGCACGTTGATGGAGTACTACGCCGTCGAAAAGGACGGCTGCTCGATCGGTCCAAACCCGGTCACGATCGAAAGCCTCACGCGCGGCAAGAAGTTCGTGCTCTTCGGATTGCCCGGTGCGTTCACGCCCACCTGCTCCGCCAGGCACGTGCCGAGCTACGTCGCCGATTACGACAAGCTCAAGGCGAAGGGCGTCGACGCGATCGCGTGCCTGTCGGTCAATGATGCGTTCGTGATGGGTGCGTGGGGCCGCGAGCTGCACACCGACGGCAAGATCCGCATGCTGGCCGATGGCAGCGCCGCCTACACGAAGGCGCTGGGACTCGAGCTCGATCTGAACGCGCGCGGCATGGGCGTGCGTTGCCAGCGCTTTTCGATGCTCGTCGACGACGGCGTCGTGAAGAAACTCAACATCGAAGCCCCCGGAAAGTTTGAAGTGTCGGGCGCTGACGCCATGTTGGAGCAGTTGTAACCACGGCTTGTGTGGTGCGAGCCTGCAAGCGGTTGGAGCGCTCGCTGCGCGACGCTCAACCGCTCACAGCCCCGCGATAAGCGACGGCGCGGTCTGGCGCCCAGCGCTGACTTCTTGAGGTCCCGTCCTCGATCGCGATGTCGATTGTGCGTTGTCGCATCTCGCGTCACGCTTTCGCCATGCCCAGTCGCTCGACGATGCCGTCGAGTTGCTCGAGCGTCGAGTAGCGAATCACGACGCGCCCGGCGCCCTGGCGGCCGGGCTCGATGTGCACGACGGCGCCGAGCCTGTCCGCGAGATCGTTCTCGAGTCGCGCGGTATCGGAGTCGAACGTCGGCTTCGTATTGCGCCGCGCCGCGCGCTTCGCGGGATTGAGCAGTCCGTGCACGAGGCGCTCGGTGTCGCGGACCGACATCGCTGCGTTCACCACGCGCGCAGCGGCACCCGATTGCTGGCTCACCGGCAACGGGAGCAATGCGCGCGCGTGTCCCATTTCGAGTTCGCCGCCGAGCAGATATTCCTGCACCGGTGGTGCGAGCGCATTCAGGCGCAGCAGATTCGAGACGGCGCTGCGCGATCGGCCGACGGCTTTCGCAGCCGCGTCGTGCGTGAGTCCGAACTCGTCGATCAAGCGTTGCAGGCCCTTCGCTTCCTCGAGCGGATTGAGATCCTCGCGCTGGATGTTTTCGATCAATGCGACGGCGAGCGCCGATTGATCCGGCACGTTCTTCACGAGGGCGGGAATCTCGCGCAGCCCCGCCTGCTGCGCGGCGCGCCAGCGGCGCTCGCCCGCGACGATCTCGAAGCGGCCGCCGTCGATCGGCCGCACGAGGATCGGCTGCATGATTCCCTGTTCCTTGATCGACAATGCGAGCTCGGCGAGCGAGGCCGCGTCCATCTTCGTGCGCGGCTGGTATTTGCCGGGTCGAAGGCGGTCGACCGACAGCGTCTGCAACGATTCACGCGACGGCGATACGTCGTCGCCGCCGGCGAGCAGTGCGTCCAGTCCGCGACCCAATCCTTTCGGTCGAATCATTGGTGCTCCGGTGGATGCGTTAGTTTGACGCCTGCGATCAATGTCGGTCTGCCTAGCCACCAGGCGCGGACACAGTTTCCGACGCAGTGAGCGATCGCTCTCGATGCTCCATCCGACGCACCACTTCGCCGGCCAGTGCGAGGTAGGCGAGCGCGCCTTTCGACTTCGGTTCGAGCGTCATCGCCGGCACGCCGTGCGAAGGGGCTTCCGCGAGACGCACGTTGCGGGGAATGATCGTGCGATACAGTCGCTCGCCGAAGTGCCGCTCGAGTTCGGCGGCGACGTTCAGCGCAAGCGTGTTCCGCGGGTCGTACATCGTGCGCAATAGCCCCTCGATCTCGAGCTTCGGGTTCAGGTGCGCACGAACCCTTTTAACCGTCTGCACGAGATCCGAAAGTCCTTCGAGCGCGTAGTACTCGCACTGCATCGGAATCAGCACCGAATCGGCGGCACACAGGCCGTTCAGCGTGAGCAGCGACAACGACGGCGGGCAATCGAGAAAGATAAAATCGTAGTCGCCGGCGATGGCGTCGATCGCGTCACGCATCTGGCGCAATGCTTCGCCGAGCGCGTCCTTCAGCCGTGTTTCGCGTTCAGGAAGATCGACGAGTTCGACCTCCGCGCCCGCGAGTTCGCGATTCGCGGGGACGAGATCGAATCCGCCGCTCTCCGAATGCATGCGCACGTCCGCAATGCTGGTTTCGCCCAGCAGCACGTGATAGACGGTGCGTTTGCACGCCCGCTTGTCGACGCCCGCGCCGGTCGTCGCATTGCCCTGCGGGTCGAGATCGACGACGAGCACACGACGCTTCATCGCCACGAGGCTCGCCGCGAGATTGACGGTCGTCGTCGTCTTGCCGACGCCGCCTTTCTGGTTGGCGACCGCGATGATCCGCGTCATGCGGGCTTGCCCCGCATCGGGCGCATGATGACGAGATGGCGCTGCGCATCGAGTCCCGGCACGTCGAGCGCCGGCGTCGCCGCGACGTCGACCCCGTTCGGCAATGCGTCGATCTCGACCTGCGGAAAGGCGCCTTTCATCGCAACGATGACGCCATTGTCGGCCACCTGCCTCAGCGCAGACTCTGCGAACGTTCGGAGATCGGAAAACGCGCGCGAGATCACGACATCGAAACGCGCATCCGACGTGTAATCCTCGATGCGCGACGCCACCGCGCGCACGTTCGCAAGGCCGAGCTCGATCACCGCCTGCGTGAGGAACGTCACCTTCTTGCCATTCGCATCGAGTAGCACGACGCACCATTCAGGACGCGCGATCGCGAGCGGAATGCCGGGAATGCCGGCGCCCGATCCGACGTCGAGCAGGCGCACATCGCGTGCCTCCGGCAGATACGGCAGCACCGCGAGCGCATCTTCGACGTGGTGCGATTCCATGCGCTGACGCTCGCGAATCGCCGTCAGGTTGTAGACGCGGTTCCACTTGGAGAGCAGATCGAGATAAGCGGAAAGCTTCGCCTGCGCGTCGACCGGAAGCGGGTGCGCGATGCGCGGAACCGCGTGGCCCGTGGTGCTCGCAATCCGTTCTACGCGCACACCGCGCGTCATGCGAAGCGCGGCTCGGGTTCCGCGCTCGCGATGGCGTCCTGGGCAAAGCCGCGCTTCAGATGCACGAGGAGCAACGAAATGGCCGCGGGTGTCACGCCCGAAATCCGCGCCGCGTGGCCGAGCGTTTCGGGCTGGTGCGCGTTCAGCTTCTGCTGCACCTCGATCGAAAGTCCGCGCACGCTGCGGTAGTCGAGATCACCTGGCAGAGGCATCGATTCCTGCTCCCGCTGCCGCGCGATTTCCGCGTGCTGGCGATCGATGTAGCCCTCGTATTTTGTCGCGATCTCGACCTGCTCTGCGACGACGTCGTCCGCAATCGGTGCGCCCGCGCCTTCGAGGGTGTGCAAGGCTGCATAAGTTACGCCGGGACGCCGGAGCAGATCGGCGAGCGTGCGCTCGCGTTCGATGGGCTGCCCCAGCACGCGCTCGGCATCATGGCGCGCGATGACCTGCGGACTGAGATAGGTCGACTTGAGGCGTTCGAGTTCGCTGGCGACCGCGTCGCGCTTGCGGCAGAACGCATCCCAGCGCGCATCGTCGACCACGCCGAGTCGGCGTCCATGCTCGGTGAGACGCAGGTCGGCGTTGTCCTCGCGCAGTTGCAGCCGGTATTCGGCGCGTGACGTGAACATGCGGTACGGCTCTGATACGCCGCGCGTAATGAGGTCGTCGACCAGCACGCCGATGTACGCCTCGTCGCGCCGCGGACACCAACCCTCCTCGCCGGTGACGTAGCGAGCCGCATTGAAGCCGGCCAGGATCCCTTGCGCCGCGGCCTCTTCGTAGCCGGTCGTGCCGTTGATCTGGCCGGCGAAGAACAGGCCGGTGATGGCCCGCGTTTCGAGCGTCGAGCGAAGCGCTTGCGGGTCGAAATAGTCGTACTCGATCGAATAGCCGGGCCGCAGGATGTGGGCGCGCGCGCAACCGGGCATCGAGCGGACGAGCGCGAGTTGCACGTCGAACGGCAGCGATGTCGAGATGCCATTCGGGTAAATCTCCGTCGTTTCAAGACCTTCCGGCTCAAGAAAGATTTGATGGCTGTCGCGCTGCGCGAAGCGGACGACCTTGTCTTCGATCGACGGGCAGTACCGCGGGCCCGCGCTCTTGATGACGCCTGTATAGAGCGGCGACCGATCGAGGCCGGCGCGGATGATTTCATGCGTGCGCTCGTTCGTGTGCGTGATCCAGCACGCAACCTGCCGCGGATGCATCCCGCGGGCGCCCATGAACGAGAATACCGGTGCGGGGTCGTCACCCGGCTGCCGCATCAGCGCTGAAAAGTCGATCGTCCGGCCGTCGAGTCGCGGCGGAGTTCCCGTCTTGAGGCGTCCGGCCGGCAACGCGAGTTCACGCAACCGCGCGCTCAGACGCTTTGCCGACGGCTCGCCGGAGCGCCCCGCTTCGTGCTGCTGCAGTCCCACGTGGATCAGTCCCGACAGGAACGTGCCGGTCGTCAGCACTACGGCGTCGGCCTCGAATTGCAGGCCGATCTGCGTGACGACGCCGCGAACCCGGTCGGCCTCCAGCAGCAGGTCGTCGACCGGTTGCTGGAAGAGCGTCAGTCCGGGCGTGGTTTCGAGGCGGCGGCGAATCGCACGCCTGTAGAGCACACGATCGGCCTGGGCGCGGGTCGCACGGACGGCGGGTCCCTTGCTGGCGTTGAGAGTACGAAACTGGATGCCGGCTTCGTCTGCGGCGATGGCCATCGCACCGCCCAGCGCATCGACTTCCTTGACCAGATGGCCCTTGCCGATGCCGCCAATCGACGGATTGCATGACATCTGGCCAAGCGTCTCGAGACTATGCGTCAACAGCAGCGTGCGGCGGCCCGCTCGCGCCGCGGCGAGCGCCGCTTCGGTGCCGGCATGACCACCGCCGACGACGATGACGTGAAATCGCTCTGGGAACTTCAAGGAAACAAGCGGTTGGGTGCGCGATGAATGGCGGTAGAACCGGACGGTGCAAGCAAGTTCATATTACACCAATGCGAGTGCTCAAGTTTCACGTGAAACGTTCTGACGAGCGGCACCCGCCAAGGACGTTTCACGTGAAACACTCCGCTGACCAACCGGTCGAGCTGCGCCGTAAGGCAGTCCGCGCTCCACTTCGCTACCGGGCGCGAGCTGGACCGGCTTTGTCGCGCGTTGCCGATCGCCGTTGCGCCCCGTAATGCGGCGGCCATCGCGGCCGTGACCCGCAGCGTCTTGTGCATTCGCGCGAAGTTGTAATACATGAAGTGCAGCGCGACGGCATGCTCCAGGTTCTCGATCTTCTGGCTGAATCCGTTCGTCACGCGGGTGAACCGACGCATTATCATCCGCATCGTTAAGTTCTGGCGCTCTACGAAGCTCGTGGAGAGACGGTGGAAGGTGTTACCCAAGGTTGACAATTGACGCCCAATATTTCGCGTTTTTGCGCAGCAACACCCGGCGCTAGCCCATCTTTCTCTACTCGCGCTCTGATTCTGTAATTTGCGGCGGTTTTCGCTGACCAAGTGTTTGATGCATAACGCGCGTCACGGCGAGAACGCGTGTAGTGCAGACCTTGGTCCTTGGCGTGGTGCTCGTTGCCACCTAAACTGCGCTGCATGTTTCTGCGATGCCATGAGCGCGTGAAGGATGGCAAGCGCCACGAGTACTGGAGCGTGGTGGAGAACCGTCGCATCAGTGGTGGTCGCGTCGTGCAACGGCAGGTGCTGTATCTGGGCGAGATCAACGCGCTGCAGATCGAAGCGTGGCGTAACTCGATCGACAAGCACGACGACGGCAAGAGCCGGCAGCAGGCACTCTTGGCGGTCGACTCGATGCTGGCCGACGAGGTCGATACGTTCAAGGTCCGATTAAGCGAGTTGCGTCTGCAGCGGCCGCGTCAGTGGGGTGCGTGCTGGCTGTCATGCGAGTTGTGGGAGCAGCTCGGGTTGACCGATTTCTGGGCCAGTCGATTGCCGCCCTCGCGCGAAGGTACGCCATGGCTGAAGGTGCTGCAAACGCTGGTGGCGTATCGACTGATCGATCCAGGCTCGGAGTGGCGGCTGCATCGTCATTGGTTCGATGCGAGTGCGATGGCGGACCTTTTGCATGCGGACTTCGCGCTGGCAGAGAAGAACACGCTGTATCGCTGCCTGGACAAGCTCGTGGTGCACAAGAATGAGCTATTCAAGTTCCTGGTCGGACGCTGGGGTGAATTGTTCGCGGCGCGCTTCGATGTGCTGCTCTACGACTTGACGAGCACGTACTTCGAGACCGACACCGAACGCAGTGAGACCGACAAACGTCAGTACGGCTACAGCCGCGACAAGCGCGGCGACTGCCGGCAGGTGGTGATCGCGCTGATCGTGACCCCTGACGGCTTCCCGCTGAGCTACGAGGTGCTCGCAGGCAACACCGCCGATTCGACGACGCTGTCCGGATTCCTTGAGCGCATCGAGCAGCGCTACGGTCATGCCAATCGGATCTGGGTGATGGACCGCGGCGTACCCACGGAAGACAGCCTGGCGAAGATGCGCGCGATGGGTGCCTCCTATCTCGTGGGCACCCCGAAGGGAAGGCTCACCCGCCTCGAGAAGGACTTCCTCGCCAAGACCTGGCAGAAGGTGCGCGACGGTGTGCAGGTCAAGCGCCTGGCCGGTGACGAAGACACCTACGTGCTCGCGCAAAGCAGCGCACGTATCGACAAGGAGCGTGCGATGCGCCGGCGCCGCCTGCGTCGCTACGTCAGTCGCCTGCAGGTCCTGCAGGGTCAATCGCTCAAGCGCGACGAGCTGCTTATGAAGATCGGTGCCGCCAAGCGTGATGCCGGACGCGCGGCCAACCTCGTGAAGCTCACGTTGCCCGGCAAGGACTCGGACACGACGGTCTCATCGGCACTGGGCTTCAGGCTGCAGCGCGACAAACTGCGCGCGGTTCGTCGTCGCGAAGGTCGCTACTTGCTCAGGACCAACATCGGTGATCACGATCCTGCCGAGCTGTGGACCTTCTACGTCCAACTCACCGAGGTCGAGCAAGCGTTCAAGGAACTCAAGCACGATCTCGCCGTACGCCCGATCTTCCATCACACCGAAGCGCGGATCGAAGCGCACATCTTCGTGGCGTTCCTCGCTTACTGTCTGCAGGTCACGCTGAAGGCACGCTTGAGACGTCTCGCGCACGGCATCACACCGGCCGAGATGATCGCGAAGTTCAAGACCATGCAGATGGTAGATGTTCACCTACCGACCACCGACGGGCGCGAACTTGTCCTGTCGCGCTACACCCAACCCGAAACCGAGCACCGGATGCTGCTCGATCAACTCGGCCTGAAACTGCCCAAACAACCTCCGCCGAAGATCACCGCGGGACAGGTCAGACACCTCGCTGAATCCATGACCCTGTAGTGAAGACTTCTGTGGGTCGCTCTCAGTCAAATCAACTACTTAAGGACATTGACGACGCCGAGTTGAGAAAGATGGG
>JALYSS010000149.1 GCA_030854685.1 Pseudomonadota bacterium
ATGTCGAATCCCGAGCTGTCGCTGAGCTTCCTCGGGTTGAATCATCGCGATCAACGCCTTGCCAACGGCGGCAATCAATTCTCGATCGAGCCGCCCGACCAGGGACTGTGCGTGGGCAACGGGTACGTGGTCGAAGCCGTCAACAGCGTGCTGCGCGCGTTCCATCCATCGGGCGCTCCGCTGACCGGCGTGCAGGATCTCAATACGTTCTTCGGCTACGCGGCGGCGATCAATCGCACCACCGGCGCGTTCGGTGCCGATGTGATCGATCCGATCTGTCACTACGATCCCGTGTACAACCGCTTCGTCGTCGCGATCACGACGCTGCATCACGTCGGGACGACGAGCGCGTTCAACGGCAAGAACACGATCGACGCCGCGGTCAGCAACTCCGGCGACCCGACGAGCGCCTGGGTGGTACGCGGACGGCATGCTCTGGGGCGCGGCCGGCACCGGCGTCCAGGTCGGCGGCGACACCAAGGCGGGAATTGCATGGTTCCAGGTGAGCCCGAAAATCAACGGCTCCGGCAAGGTCGAGGGCCAGGTGAAGCAGCAGGGCTACCTCGCGCTGGCGAACAATAATCTGACCTACCCTGCCATTGCCATTGGCGCGAGCGGCCGCGGCGCAATTGCGTTCAGCGTCCTCGGTGGCGACTACTATCCGAGCGCCGCGTATGCGCCGATCGACGCCGCCGGCAACGTCGGCGACATCCACGTCGCAGCGCCCGGCCTCGGACCGACCGACGGCTTCACGAGCTACAAGGCATTCGTCGGCGATCCGCCGCGTACGCGCTGGGGCGATTACGGTGCGGCGGTGAGCGACGGCACGTCGATCTGGATAGCGTCGGAATACATCGCGCAGACGTGCACGCTGGCGCAATACCTGACCGGGGCGATCGGCTTGTGCGGCGGCACGCGCACGTCGCTCGGCAACTGGGCAACGCGCATCAGCAAGCTGAATCCCTGACGCACCTGCATTCGGGATCGATCCAAAAGGCCGCGCGCCGTCAAAGGCGTAGCGGCCCGTTTTTTTCAAGGACTCGCTAGGCTCATCTCCGCCGCCGATTACCCGCTACCAATTACCCCAGTTCGAAGAGATCGCCCTGCCGGCCGTCGTCGCGTCGCGGCGGAGCCGGCGCGCGGAAGCGCGTCGTGTCGAGCCCCGTGTGCTCGCGGCCGCGATCGAGACCGAACCGCCGGCACGCGATCATGAAGCGCTTTTCGAGGAGTGCTGCAAATTCGCCGACGCCGCGCATCCGCGTGCCGAACGTCGCGTCGTAGTCGCGGCCGCCACGCATCTGCCGGATCAGACTCATGATGTGCTCGGCGCGGAGCGGATAATGCGCGTCGAGCCATTCGCGAAAAAGCGGCGCGACTTCGCGCGGGAGTCGCACCAGTACCCACCCGGCGCTCTGCGCGCCGTTGGCGGCGGCCGCCTCGAGGATCGCCTCGAGATCGCGGTCGTTGAGCTGCGGAATGATCGGCGCAGCCATCACCCCGACCGGAATCCCGGCCGACGATAACGCCTTCAGCGCCTGTAGCCGTCGCTGCGGCGCTGCCGCGCGCGGCTCCATCTTTCGCGCCAGGTCGCGGTCGAGCGTCGTGATCGACAGGTAAACGCGCGCCATGCGCTTGGCCGCCATCGGCGCGATCAGGTCGATGTCGCGCTCGACCAACGCGGATTTGGTGACGATCGTGAACGGATGCTCGTGCTCGGCCAGCACTTCGAGGATCGAGCGCGTCACTTTCCATTCGCGCTCGATCGGCTGGTACGGATCGGTGTTCGTGCCGAGCGCGATCGGGTCGCAGCGGTAACCGGGTTTCGCCAGCTCGGCGCGCAGGAGCTTCGCAGCGTCGGGTTTCGCGAAGAGCTTCGTCTCGAAATCGATGCCCGGTGACAGGTCGAGATAGGCGTGCGACGGTCGCGCGTAGCAATAGATGCAGCCGTGCTCGCAGCCCTGGTAGGGATTGATCGATTGCGTGAACGGGATATCCGGCGAATCGTTGCGCGCGATGATCGTGCGCGCAGCCTGGATGGTGACCGTCGTCTTGCGCGCCGGCACGAGGTCGGCGTCGGTGTCCGTGAGCGGCTGCCAGCCATCGTCGCAGGGCTCGCGCGATTCGACGCGAAAGCGGTTCGCGGGATTGAACGTCGCGCCGCGACCCTTGACGGGCGGCTCGGGTGGAGCGTGCGTCGTCATGCGGTTTCCGCGGCCTGCGCCGGGGCCGCGATGTGATCATCGATGCGTCCGCGCAGGAAATGCACCATCACGAGGAGTACGTAGGCGTACACCGCGGCGCGCGTACTGAAGAACGCGACGACCATCGAGACGATCGGCACGAGCGCAAAAAGCTCGATGCGCCGCTCGATCAACGCGGCGACGGTCGGGGTGAACCCGGACGAAGTGAGCTCCGGGTGGCGCGCCAGGTACTCGATATGCAGGTAGCTGATGCCGGACAGCGCGAGCAGCGTGCCACGGTACAGCTCGCACGGCAGCATGAGGTCCTTGTGATCGCCGATGAGGTCGGTCGCGAACGGCAGGAAGCTGACGAGCAGCAGGTACGCGAGGTTCACCCAGATGAGCCGGCGGTTCACGAGGACGACGAAATGAAACTGGATATGATGATTGATCCAGTACATTCCGATGACGATGAAGCTGACGACGTAGATGACGAAATGGCGCTCCAGCGTGAGGAGATGGTCGAGGAGGTCCGCGTTGGTCGTCACGACCAGGTTGTCCGGCAACCGGATGTCGAGGACGAGCAGCGTCAGCGCTACGGCGAAGATGCCGTCGATCAGCGCCTCGAGCCGATTCTTCTCGAGACCGCGCAGACGCTGCGGCAATGCCTTGTTCATGGCCCCATCGTGGCACTCGTGGTTGCCGCTGCGCCCGCGAGCAGGAAGACGCCCGCACCGATCATCGCGGCGCCGGCGATGCGCGAGACGACATTCCCCGCCGGCCCCACTTTTTCGATCAGGACCAGCAACATCAGCGCGGCGACCCACAGGAGGTTCATCACGCCGACGACGAACAGCGCCATCATCAACGCCCAGCAGCAGCCGACGCAATACGCGCCGTGCCACAGTCCCATGCGCAGCGCGCCGGCGATGCCGTCTCGCCAATGCGTCATCAGGAACCCGAGCGGACTGCGGCAATGCGCGAGGCACGCGGCCTTGAGCGGCGTAAGCTGATAGATGCCGATTGCGCAGAGCACGAGTCCCGCTGCGAGCGAACCTGTCGCGGCCATCACCGGCGACAGCGCCGCGGATTGGTGCAGCGCCCATTGAGCGAGTGCCGCGCACGCGCTGAAACCGATCCACACGATCGCATAGCCGAGGCCGAACGCGAGCGCGAGCCACGGCAGCCGGCGACCGCTTCGCTGCGCATGCACGGCCGCAAACAGCAGCACCACCGGGGTGACCGCGCCGGCCATCATCGCCACCATCATCACCGACCACATCCCGAACAGGAAAAGGATGTTTGCCGCACCTGGCATTGCCGTCGGCATTCCCATTGCGCGCATCATCGAAGCATCTTCGAGCGCGGGCGACATCTGCCAATCGAGATACAGCAGGTAGCCCCAGGCCATCGCCGCGATCGCGAGGATGCAGCATACGATCACCGTCCGATCGCGGCCGGAAACGGCCGCGATCGGACCGTCGGCTACGCGTCCTGCGCCGAGGAGCCTACGCACCCTGCCAGGCAAACGGCGCGTACTGTCCGTTGTTCTGTCCACCGACATCGTCCCAGTTGAAACCGAGCGCATGCACGTGACTACGCGTCGCGCGCGCGAGTGCTACACGATCGGCGGCCGGGTGGCCCGTATGATCGAGATGAATCGGCTCCGTCGCTTCCGGGTTCATGCCCATCGCGCCCTCGGCCGCCATGTCGACGAGACCCGAAGCTTTGACCGACCATTTGGCGCCGTCGCGATCGAAGCGGAGCGGCGCCGACTCGATGCCCGCGAACGTTCCGACGAGGCCCGACACCATGGCCATCGGACCGCCTGCCGCACCGCTGGCGACCGCCTTGATGGCGTCGCGCTGCTCGTCGCTCGCTCGCTCGTCCGCGACGATGCCGACGGTCCAGTTGCCCTTGTTCATCGCTTCGGGCGTGCGGCCCAGAACAACGAAGCCGAGGCCGTCGAGCGAGACCGCGGCGTAATGGCCGCGTTCAATCTGGAACGCCATCGCGAACGTGCAGGCGTCCTTGGTGGGGCGTGCCGCCATCTGTGCGGGGAGGCACGGACAGACGAAGTCGCAACTGCAGGTCTCATAATACTGGCCGCTGAGCTTCCACGCGGGTGTCGCCATGATTCACCTCCATTGTTGGGGAACGAGCGATGCTGCATCACGGATCATAGTGCGGTACGGCCCGCGGCGAAAGCCCGCACCAGCGGTGCGGCGTCGCGGAAATCCGCGCGGAGACCCGGCGTGAGCGCGCATGAATGAGCGTACGGCGCGTGATGTCGTGCTCGTGCGCGCGATCGAAACGGCGGACGGCGCCCGCGAGATCTGGAGCGATTCCGATCGCGTGTGGGCCGGGCGCGCCGCAGCGGAAATGGTCGGCGAGGGAGCGCTGGACGCTGCGTTTCTCGGCCATCGCGCCACGCTCGTCCTCGCGCGGCTTGCGGAGCGATTTCCCAAACTCCACGCGCTTTCGCGGGTGCCGTCCGCGCGCGGTTGGCTCGCGCCCGTGGCAGCGGTTGCCGCTTTCGTGATCGGCGCCACCGGCGTCGACATCGGTCCCGGGCACCGAATCAACCTGCTCGCGCCACCGGTGCTGGCGCTTCTCGTCTGGAATCTCGCGGTCTACGCCACGCTTCTGATCGCCGGTATCGCGCCGCACCATCGTTCAAACGCGTCTACGCAAGGGCCCGTGCGCCGCACGGTCGTGACGTGGTTGCGCGACGGGACGCGTCCCTTGCGGAAGTCGATCGCGCCGCTTCCGCTGGTGGCCGCGTTCGGGCGGTTCGCGTCCGATTGGTCGGCGCTCGCCATGCCGCTATGGCAGCAGCGCGCCGCGCGGCTGCTGCATTTTTGCGCCGCGGCGCTTGCCGCGGGCGCGATCGCCGGACTCTACATCCGCGGCATCGCGCTCGAATATCGCGCCGGCTGGCAAAGCACGTTTCTCGATGCCGGAGACGTCGCACGGCTGCTGCATGTCGTTCTCGCGCCGGGCTCGTGGCTGACCGCCATCGCCGTGCCGGCCGCCGATCATCTGCAAACGATCGCGGGAGGAAGCGCCGGCGAAAATGCCGCGCCGTGGATTGATCTGTACGCGGCGACGATCCTGCTGATCGTCATCATTCCCCGGCTCGCGCTGGCCGGCATCGCCTGGATTCGCGAGCGACGGCTCGCGCGACGTTTCCCGATCGCGCTCGAACCATCGTATTTCCAGCGTCTGCTGCACGCGTGGCGCGAGGGCACGGCGCACGTGATCGCGCTACCGTACAGTTTCGATGTTCCCGCTGCCGATCGCGAAGGGCTGACGAAGCTGATGGCGCGCGTGTTCCAGTCCGCCGTCGAAATCGCCTGGGAAGCCTCGATTTCGTATGGCGACGACGAGCTTCCCGATCTTCCCGCCTCGTCGCTTGCCGGCGTCGTCGTCGTCTTCAACCTGAGTGCGACACCCGAGCGCGAGAACCACGGCGCGTTCGTCGGCGCGCTCGCGGCACGCGCGGCGGGACGCGCGCCGCTGATCGCGCTCGTCGACACGTCGGATTTTATCGATCGCTTTCACGATCAACCGCGACGAATTGCCGACCGGCAGGCGTCGTGGCAGCAGGCGCTGCAAGCACAGGGGATCGAGCCGCTGTTCGTGCGACTTGGGGCACCCGATCTGCGGGAGGCGGGTGCCGCGCTCGCGAGCCGATTCGAGCGTGCGACGGAATGAGCGAAATGTCGGAAACGATTGCACTGAGCCTCATTTCCCACACCAACGTCGGGAAGACCGCGCTCGCCCGTACGCTGCTCGGACGCGACGTGGGCGACGTGCGCGATGCGCCGCACGTGACCTCGAGTGCGACGCGCCACACGATGATCGAAAGCCCGCAGGGCGACGTCCTGTATTTGTGGGACACGCCGGGATTCGGTGACAGCGCGCGGCTCGCGCGACGTCTCGCGGGTCTCGACAATCCAATCGTTCGCTTCCTGGCGATGGCATGGGATCGATGGCGCGATCGCGCGTTCTGGTCGAGCCAGCAGGCAGTGCGCAACGTCCGCGACGAAGCCGATGTCGTGCTGTATCTCGTCAATGCGTCGGAATCGCCGGCGGACGCCGGTTACGTCGCCCCCGAATTGCGCATCCTCGAATGGATCGGCAAGCCGGTCATCGTGCTGCTGAACCAGACCGGGCAGCCGCGTGTGGCGCGCGAAGAAGCGGCGGAAGTCGCACGCTGGCGCGACGCACTCGGTCCACGATCCTGTATTCGCGGCGTGCTTTCGCTCGATGCGTTCGCGCGCTGCTGGGTGCAGGAGAGCATCGTGATGCGCGAAGTCGCGCAGGCGCTGCCCGCAGCCAGGCAGGCAGGGTTCGCGCGCCTGGCCGCCGCGTGGCATGCCACGCGCGAGGCGCAATTCGATGCCGCGATGGCGGCGATCGCGGAACCCGTCGCGCGCGCCGCCTGCGATCGCGTCGCACTGTCGAACACGGGACTGCGCGGTTCACTGCTGGAAGTCGGCAAGGCGATCGGCCTCGCGGGCGAACGCGTCGATCGCGCGAAGCAGGCCGCGATGCGCACGCTGTCCGAGCGATTGGACGCCGACATTCGCGGCAGCACCGATCGCCTGATCGCGATTCATCACCTGGACGGTCGCGCGGCAGAGAAGGTGATGGCGCGGCTCGCTCGCGACGTGACGACCGACAGCCCGGTCGATGAGCGCAAGGCCGCCGTGATCGGTGGCTTCGTCTCCGGCGCGTTGACCGGGTTGGCCGCGGATATCGCGTCCGGTGGACTCACGTTCGGCGCCGGACTGCTCGCCGGCGGCGTCGTGGGCGCGATGGGCGCGGCCGGGCTCGCGCGGGGATTCAACCTGGTCCGCGGCAAGACGGAGTCGATGGTTCGCTGGAGCGATGAATTCGTCGCGACGCTTGTGCCCGCTGCCGTGCTTCGTTACCTTGCCGTCGCGCATTACGGCCGCGGGCGCGGCGAATGGGCCGCGAGCGAATATCCGCCGTTCTGGCGCGACGCCGTCGCCGCCGTCATCGAACGGCAGGGCAGCGTTGCGTCGATCGTCGCGCTGCGCGGTTCGGACGATTGCGACGTCGGGATCCTCCTGAACGCGTTGCGGGCGAAGCTCGCCGAGATCTCGCTCGCGGTTCTAAAGACGCTCTATCCGGCGGCCGACGCAGGTGCCTTGCCACCCTCGAGTCGATCGGCGGACAATGCGACACCGGCCGGCTGATGTTTCTTTGCATTCACGCAACCGCGTTGCCGGGACCGGACGATTGACGCAGTCGGGAGGATGCATGACGTACATCAGGATTCCCGCAACGACCGGTTCGCGACAGGATTCCCGCGTCGACGAACAACGCGCCTGCGAAGCGCAAGCGTTGGCGGCAAAGCGGAACGATCCCGCGTCGCCCTACTTTCGCGGCGATCAGCCGGAGCGCGCAGGCCGACGCCGGTTCGTGCTGCGCTCGTTGGCCGCGGCGGGTGCAGGGGGCGGATGGATGCAAAGCGCGTTTGCGCAGGCGCCGCTGGGCGCAGTCGTCCACGACGTGCCGGTCGACGCGAGCAAGACGCCCGGATATCCACTCGCCGACGAAAGCTACGGCACGCGCTCGCAGTTCGAAACCGAAGTGCGCAAGCGCTTCAAGACGGCGACTCCACAATCGTCGTGGACGTTGACGCCGCTCGAAAAGGGTTGCGGTGTCATTACGCCCTCCGGGCTGCATTTCGAGCGCAGTCATGGCGGCACGGCCGTCATCGATCCGGCGACGCATTCGCTGACCGTGCACGGCATGGTGCGAGAGCCGAAGAAATACTCGATGCAGGACCTTCGGCGATTCCCGTCGATGTCGCGGATCATGTTCCTCGAATGCTCCGGCAACGGCCTTACCGAATGGTCGAAACCGACGATGACGACCGTGCAGTTTACGCACGGCCTGACGTCTACTTCCGAATGGACCGGTGTGTCGCTCGCGACAATCCTGAATGAGGCCGGTGTGCGTCCGGGTGCGAAGTGGCTGCTGGCCGAAGGCGGCGACGCCGCGGCGATGACGCGCAGCATTCCGCTCGCGAAGGCGCTCAAGGACTGCTTTCTCGCGTACGGGCAGAACGGCGAGGCGATGCGTCCCGAGCAGGGCTATCCGTTGCGGCTGATGGTTCCCGGCTGCGAGGGAAACATCAACATCAAGTGGCTGCGCCGGATAGAAGTGTCCGACGCGCCGTTCATGACGCGCGAGGAAACGTCGAAGTACACGGACCTCTTGCCGAACGGCAAAGCCGTGCAGTTCTCGCTCGAGATGGAAGCGAAGTCCGTCATCACGTCGCCGTCGGGCGAGATGATGCTCGACGGACCGGGCTTCCACGAAATCACGGGCCTTGCATGGTCGGGGCGAGGAACGATCCGGCGCGTCGACGTTTCGGCCGACGGTGGCCGGACGTGGCGCCAGGCAGCATTGCAGGCGCCGCTGCTGCCCATCTGCCATACGCGCTTCCGCCTGCCATGGAAGTGGGACGGCAAGGAAGCGATCCTGCAAAGCCGTTGCGTCGACGACACCGGCTACGTGCAGCCGACGCTCGGGCAACTGATCGCCGTGCGCGGGCTGAACGGACCGCTCGGCTCGATCTACCATCTGAACGCGATCCAGAGCTGGCACGTCGCGACCGACGGAAAGGTGTCGAATGTCCACTACTACTGACGTGTTGCTGCGCGGCGTGCCCGGCGCGTTGCTTGCGGCGTTTTCCGCGGCGGCCTTGGCCGCGGACCTGCAGAAGACCGCGTACGGCTTCGGCACGACGCCGTCGGATGCCGAGCTTTCGCACTTCGTCTCGCCACTGCCCGATGGACGCGGCCTGCCGCAAGGATCGGGGTCGGTGCTGGAAGGGAAGTCGCTCTACGCGCAGCAATGTGCGTCGTGCCACGGCGATAACCTGCAGGGTGGCATCGGCGACCGCCTGATCGGCGGGCGCGGCTCGCTCGTCAATGACGATCCGAAAAAGGCGCCCGTCAAAACGGTCGAAAGCTACTGGCCTTACGCGACGACGCTCTTCGATTACGTCAAACGCGCGATGCCGCTGCAGGCGCCGGATAGCCTCACGAACGACCAGGTGTATGCGGTGACGGCCTACATCCTCTCGGAAGCGAAGATCGTTCCCGAAGATGCGCTCATGAACGCTGAGACGCTGCCGAAAGTCGCGATGCCGAATCGCGACGGCTTCGTTCCGGATCACCGTCCCGAGCACTTTCCACCGGTGGCCAGGACGCTGCATCAATCGCTGGCGATCGCGCCCGCCGCGCCGGTCGCGAAGTGACGACCAAGCCGAAGACACACAGGTTCGACACGTTATCGCTGCACGCCGGATCGCGTCCCGATCCGGCGACCGGCGCGCGCGCGACGCCGATCTACCAGACGTCGTCGTTCGTCTTCCCCGACACCGATCATGCGGCGGCGCTTTTCAACATGGAACGCGCGGGCCACGTCTATTCGCGGCTGTCGAACCCGACGTGCGCGGTGCTCGAGGAGCGGATTGCGGCACTCGAAGGCGGCATCGGCGCGATCGCGACGGCAAGCGGGCAGGCGGCGCTGCATCTTGCGATCGTGACGTTGCTGTCGGCGGGCTCGCACATCGTCGCGTCGCGTTCGCTCTATGGTGGGTCGCACAACCTGCTCGATTACACGCTGCCGCGCTTCGGCATCGACACGACGTTCGTCGATACGCGCGACGTCGATGCGTGGCGCCGCGCGATCCGGCCGGAGACGCGGCTGCTGTTCGGGGAAACGCTCGGCAATCCGGGACTCGAAGTGCTCGACATTCCGTGCGTCGCCGTGCTCGCGCACGAGCACGGATTGCCGCTCCTCGTCGATTCGACATTCACGACGCCGTGGCTGATGCGCCCGTTCGATTACGGCGCGGACCTCGTGTACCACTCGGCGACCAAGTTCCTGTCCGGACACGGCACCGTCATCGGTGGATTGCTCGTCGATGGCGGCCAGTTCGACTGGAACGCCGCCAACGCGCGCGAAAAGTTTCCAACGCTGACCACGCCGTATGCCGGATTTCACGACATGGTGTTCGCCGAGGAATCGACGACGGGTGCGTTCCTGCTGCGCGCGCGGCGCGAAGGCGTTCGTGATTTCGGCGCGTGCATGGCGCCGATGACGGCATTCCACATCCTGCAGGGCATCGAGACGCTACCGGTGCGCATGGCACGTCATGTCGAGAATACGCGCGCGATCGTCGCGTTCCTGCGCGCGCAGCCGTTCGTCGCGGAGATCGCGTATCCGGAACTGCCCGATCATCCGGATCATGCGCTTGCGGCGCGCCTGTTGCCGCGCGGCTGCGGCGCCGTGTTCAGCTTCAACCTGCGCGGCACGCGGGAGCAGGGCAGGCGATTCATCGAGGCATTGCGGCTCTTTTCGCATCTCGCGAATGTCGGCGACGCGAAATCGCTGGTCATCCATCCGGCATCGACGACGCATTTCCGGATGTCAGCCGACGATCTGCTGCGCGCGGGCATTACCGAAGGTACGATCCGGTTATCCATCGGGCTCGAGGATCCTGCCGACCTCATCGAGGATCTGAGCCGAGCGCTGTACGCCGCCGGCAAGGCCTGATGCAGCTCGAAGTCGCTGATCAGACGGTCTACGCGTATACGGGCAGTCGCGCGTTCTCGCTCGAATTGCCGACGGTCGTGTTCGTGCACGGTGCGGCGAACGACCACGGCGTCTTCGCGTTGCAGTCACGCTATTTCGCATGGCACGGGATGAACGCGGTCGCCGTCGATCTTCCGGGCCACGGTCGATCCGGCGGTGATCCGCCGTCAAGCGTCGAGACGCTGGCCGATTGGCTGCGCGACGTTGTCGATGCGCTCGGGGTGTCGCAAGCGAGCCTCGTCGGGCATTCGCTCGGCTCGCTCGCCGTGCTCGAATGTGCATCGCGATATCCGGAATACGTGCGTCGGCTGGCATTGCTCGGGCCGGCGGTGCCGATGCCGGTGAGCGACGATCTGCTGGCAGCCGCCGAGCAGAACGACCACGTCGCGTACGAACTCATCAACGGCTGGTCGTTTTCCGCCGCCGGCCAGCTGGGCGGCAATCAGGTGCCGGGCATGTGGATGCTCGGCAATGCGATGCGCCTGATGGAACGCAGCCGGTCAGGCGTCCTGTCGACCGATCTGGTCGCATGCAACCGGTATGAGAACGGGCTTGCCGCTGCCGCCCGCGTGCCATGTCCGACGCTGGTCGTCATGGGCGCGCGGGACGTCATGGCGCCGACCCGCAACGCGCAGACGCTGATTGCCGCATTATCGAACGTGCAGACGGTCACGCTGCCGGAAACCGGTCACGCGCTGATGGCGGAGCGGCCGGATGCCGTGCTCGATGCGCTTCGAAAATTCCTGTGATTACCGACCGTCCGCGCGCCAGGTAATCGAACAGCCGATCGACGGCGTCTGGTCGACCGGTGCGCGGCCGGTACGCGTTACCTGCGCCATCGCTTCGAACAGGTCGCGCCGCGCCGTCGGGTCGGACGAGCGTCCCGATGAATCCAGACGTCCGCGATATGCGAGCGTCAGGTCGCGATCGAATCCGAAGAATTCGGGCGTACAAACCGCGTCGTAGGCGCGAGCCACCTCCTGCGATTCGTCGACGACATACGGGAAGCGGAATCCGTGCTTCGTTGCGAATGTCTTCATGTTGTCGAAAGAGTCGTCCGGGTAGGTCGTCGCGTCGTTGCTCATGATCGCGATGCTGCCGATGCCGAGTGCCGCGAGCTCGTCCGTGTCGCGGACGAGCTTCCGCGCGATCGCACGGACATAGGGGCAATGATTGGATAGGAACATGACGAGCAGGCCTTTCGGACCGCGCACGCTGTCCGGCGTGTGACGCCGTCCGTCGATGCCCGGCAAGTCGAATTGCGCGGCCGGCCATCCGAGAACGACCGGTAACGTCATCGTGCTGACCATGTCGACTCCTCGTGAAACCATGGGAGAATCGTAGCACCCGGTGAACACGCTCGCGCGATGACGCCACGAATCTTCGTCGGTGCCGACGTCGGCGCGCCCGCGCCCGGCGCGGACTACGTGTTGCCGGCGCTGGCAAAGCGTCACGTGGCGCAGGCGTTGCGAATGCGCGTCGGCCAGCCGCTGACGCTCTTCACCGGAACGGGAGGTGAATATGCGACGACGATTGCGCGCATCGACCGGCGCGACGTCACTCTGCATGTCGATCGATACGATGCGATCGAGCGCGAAAGCCCGCTTGCCGTGACGCTCGTGCAGTCGCTGATCGCTGCCGACATGATGGACTGGGTCGTGCGCAAGGCGGTCGAGCTCGGTGTCGCGGCGATCGTGCCGCTGCAAAGCGCGCGCAGCCAGGGAATACCTTCCGACCGCGCGGCGCGGCGCGTTGCACACTGGCGGCAGGTCGTGATCGCCGCGTGCGAGCAATGCGGGCGCAATCGCGTGCCGGGCATTGCACCCGTGGTTCCGTTCGACGAATGGGTCGTGTCGGATGATGCGTCGTCCGACACTGCGATTCTCGACGCCGATGCGCGGCGCTCGCTGGCGGCACATGCCGCCGGCAATGCGCCGCGAGCGATTGCAATCGGTCCCGAAGGCGGGTTTACGCCGGAGGAGCTGCACCGCGCGAGGCAGCGCGG
>JALYSS010000155.1 GCA_030854685.1 Pseudomonadota bacterium
GTGTCGCCGGACACGATGGCGCCGGCGCGTCGGTCGATGCCGAGCGCCTCGACGACCGGTCGGGTGAATCGCGCCGCCTTGTTGGTCACGATGCCCCACGGAAGCGCGCGTTCATCGAGCGCATCGAGCAGTGCGGCGATGCCATCGAAAAGATGTGTGGTCCGGTCGAGCGCCGCCGCGTAGTACGCGAGAAACGTGTCCCGCAACGCCGGATAATCGGCGGCATCCGGCGCAACGCCCATGCCGGCAGCCAGCAAGCCTCGCGCACCGGCGGACGCATGCGGACGAAGTGCCGCCACGGGCACCGGAGCGAGACCTCGCTCGGCGCGCATGCGGTTGACGGCTGCCGCCAGGTCACCCGCCGAATCGGCAAGCGTGCCATCGAGATCGAACAGGACGGCCGAGACCGGCAGCGGTCGAGCGGGCGGACGCGCCTGCACGTCAGGGGGTCTCGGACGCGCTGCGCCGGAATGCAGCGAGGTAGTTGACGGACGTGTTGTCGACGAGCCGATACGTGCGCGTCAACGGGTTGTAAGTCATGCCGATCATCGCAATCAATTGCAAATGCGCGCGCCGGCCGAAGTTCGCGAGTTCCGATGGTCGCAGGAAGCGCGTCCAGTCGTGCGTGCCGCGCGGCAGCAGCTTCAGCACGTATTCGGCGCCGAGAATGGCTTGCGCATACGATTTCGGATTGCGATTGAGCGTCGAAAACACGACGAGGCCGCCCGATTTCGCAAGCGTGGCGCAAGCCGCGACGGTCGACGCAGGCTCGGGCACGTGCTCGAGTAGTTCGAGGCAGGTCACGATGTCGAACGTCCCCGGCATTTCCAGCGCGAGCGACTCTGCGGCGACCAGCCGGTAATCGACGTTCGTGCCCGATTCGTGCTGGTGAAGGCGCGCGACGCCGATGCCTTTCTCCGAAAGATCGATGCCGGTCACGTCTGCGCCGAGCTGGGCGAGGGCTTCGGCAAAGATTCCTCCGCCGCAGCCGACATCGACGATGCGCTTGCGCTGCAATCCGCCTGCAATCTGCTCGACCCAACCGATGCGCAGCGGATTGATGTCGTGCAACGGCTTGAATTCGCTTTGCGGATCCCACCAGCGGTGTGCGAGTGCCGAAAACTTCGCAAGCTCCGCCGGATCGGCATTGCCGGCGCCGATAACGCAGTCAGTCGTGACGGTGGCATTGGGTTCGATCATCCGACACCTTTTTCGGTCAGGCGAGGCGCTCTTGCCACACGCGCGTGCGACTCATGAGCGCGGATGCGTCGATCCTGGTGAGACGACGATCCTCGACGACGCGCTCGCCGGCCACCCAGACGTCGGTCACATGCTCGCGGCCGGCCGCGTTGACAAGATGCGAAACGGGATCGTACAACGGCAGCGTTTCGATGTCGTCGAGCCGCACCGCCGAGAGGTCCGCTTCCTTCCCCGGAACGAGCGACCCGATCCGCGCGTCGAGGCCCAATGCGGCCGCCCCATTCAGCGTCGCCATGCGCAGTACGGTCGGGGCGGGAAGGGCGGCCGAGTCGCCGGTCGCGACTTTCGCGAGCAGGCTCGCGAGCCGCATTTCGGAAAGCACGTCGAGCCGATTGTTCGACGCCGCACCGTCGGTGCCGAGCGCGACGTTGATGCCACGCGCGAGCAGTTCCCTTACCGGCGCGATGCCGCTGGCCAGTTTCATGTTGGAGCCGGGACAGTGGACGACGTGACAGCCTTGTGTCGCCAGCAGGTCGGTGTCCCGCGGGTCGAGATGGACGGCATGAATCGCCACGAAGCCCGGCCCCGTCGCACCCAGCCGATCGAGCCGCGCCAGTGGCGTCTCATGAAACGATGCGCACGCGTCGGCGACCTCCTGCAACGTTTCGGCGACATGCGTCTGTATGATCAAGTCGAGCTCCCGTGCATATACGACGACCGAGCGCCAGGTCGCATCAGCGACCGTATACGGTGCATGCGGCGCAAGCGAGAACGACAGGCGGGACGCGTGCTTGAATGCGTCGCGCGCAGCCAGGCCGCGCTGCAAGTAAGTGTCGGCATCCACGGCGTAAGGCGTTGGAAAATCGAGTATTGGCATGCCGAGCATCGCGCGCATGCCGGCTTGCTCGTACGCGTTCGCCGCGGCGTCCGGATAGAAATACATGTCGTTGCAGCACGTAACGCCGCCTCGGAGCATCTCGGCCGCGCCGAGCAGCGTTCCGTCGTGGACGAAGTCGGGCGACACGAAGCGCGTTTCGCGCGGCCAGATGTTGTCCTCGAGCCATGGCTTCAACGGCACGTCGTCCGCGATACCGCGCAGCAGTGTCATCGCCGCGTGAGTGTGCGCGTTGACGAGGCCGGGGATCAGCGCATGCCGCGGCAGCGAAACGCGCGCCCGGGGCGCGTAATCACGTTCCGCCACCGAGGCAGGAACGAGTGCTGCGATCCGGCCGCCGTCGACGATGAGCGCGTGATCGTTCAGCACGCCCGCCGGCTCGACGGGAATGATCCAGCGCGCATCGATGCGCAAGTCCACCGCGGATGGTTCGGTTACCGGCATCGAGTCAGTTTACAAACAAAAAACCCCGCGATGTGCGGGGCCTTTTGCGGACGGGAGCCTTGCGTCAGGGACGCATGGTTCCCTCGCCCTTGACTTCGACTTCGACGCGGCGGTCGGGCGCGAGGCAGGCGATCAATGCCTTCAGCGCTTTCTGGTTGCAGACGATGCCCGGAAGCGGCTGCGTCTTGCCCATGCCGAGCGTTTCGATCTTGTCACGCGGCACGCCCTTGCTGACCAGGTAATCGCGAACGGCATCGGCGCGACGCTCGGACAGCTTCTGGTTGTACCGCTGCGTGCCGATGCGATCGGTATGACCGGTCACGAGCACCAGTTCGAGCTTCTGCACGCTCGACAGCTTCCCGATGATTTCGCTGTCGATCGCCGCCTTGCCTTCGGGTTTCAGAACCGCCTTGTCGAAATCGAACAAGGCCTTCGAGGCAAGCGTGATCTTCTGCACTTGAGGCGCCGCCGCAGGAGCAGCGGGTGCCGGAGCAGGCGCGGGCTGAGGGGCCGGAGCCGCAGCCGGTACCGGCGCGGCCTTCGCCACGAGATCCGGATCGCACGCGGCGATCGCCATTGCGGGCGTCCAGTAACCCGTTCGCCAGCACAAGTTGCCTGCCAGTCCCAACGCGCCGTTGTACGAACCGCTGCGAACGATGTTGTTTTCCGGCGCATCGTAGCCGGTCAACACATAGGCGCAGTTCTGGCGATCGCAGTGGGCAGGCCCCGCCACGTAGCCACGTGGATCGGCCTTCATGGGTTGCGCCGCAACGCTGCCGGCGATCGCGGCAGCCAGCAAGCCGACGGCACCACCGGACACGAGACGTCGAGTCATTTGTTCTACCCCTTTGACTTTGGTTTTGAACATGTTTTGTTCGATCGAGGCGACTTCGCGCGACTAGGCCGTAACTCCCTGACGCGCCGAATCCTTTGTGCTCCGACCCACTATAGCATGGCGATTTTGACGCGAGCAACGAAAAGCCCGGTCTGATTTACGCGCGGCAACCGACTGTCGCGGCGATACAACGTCGTGCTAAAATCGCGTGTTTTCAAAGACCTCCTGAATGCGCATCACGCGCGCCCCGCCCGCGCACGGTTTCCGCAGGCTCCCGGCAAGCAGCGAAACTGTTCCGATAGCCGCTTTTTTGTAATTTTTTTCAATTCACCTGACCCGATCGCAAGGATTCGTCCTCGTCCATGGAGCAGTTCGCCAAAGAAACGCTGCCGGTAAGCCTCGAAGCCGAAATGAGGCATTCCTACCTCGATTACGCAATGAGCGTGATCGTCGGCCGTGCGTTGCCGGACGCGCGCGATGGCTTGAAGCCCGTGCACCGACGCGTCCTTTTCGCAATGCACGAATCGAACATCGTCTACAACCGCCCGTACGTGAAATGCGCGCGGGTCGTCGGCGAAGTGATGGGGAAATATCATCCGCACGGCGACATGGCGATCTACGACGCGCTGGTGCGGATGGCGCAGGACTTTTCGCTGCGCTACCCGCTCATCGACGGGCAGGGCAATTTCGGCTCGGTCGATGGCGACAACCCGGCAGCAATGCGCTACACCGAGTGCCGCCTCGAGCGTATCGCCAACGAGCTCCTCGCCGACATCGACCGCGAAACGGTCGATTTCGTACCCAATTACGATGGCAAGGAACAGGAACCGGCGGTGCTGCCGTCGCGACTGCCGAATCTGCTCGTCAACGGCTCGTCGGGCATCGCGGTCGGCATGGCCACGAACATTCCGCCGCACAACCTTACCGAAACGACTAACGCGTGTCTCGCACTGCTCGCGAGTCCGGGGATCACCGTCGATGAGCTGATGGAAATCATTCCCGCGCCGGACTTTCCTACCGCCGGGATCATCTATGGGCTCGAAGGAGTTCGCGAAGGTTATCGGACCGGTCGCGGCCGCGTCGTGATGCGGTCGCGTACGCATTTCGAGGATCTCGACAAGGGCAATCGCCAGGCAATCATCGTCGACGAGATTCCGTATCAGGTGAACAAGGCGAACCTGCTCGTGCGCATCGGCGAGCTCGTGCGCGAGAAGAAGCTCGAAGGCATCTCGGATCTGCGCGACGAGTCCGACAAGTCGGGCATGCGCGTCGTCATCGAGCTGAAGCGCGGCGAAGTGCCGGAGATCATCCAGAACAACCTGTTCAAGCTGACGCAGCTGCAGGACAGCTTCGGCATGAACATGGTCGCGCTGGTCGATGGCCAGCCGCGGCTGCTGAACCTCAAGCAGTTCGTCGAGCACTTCATCACGCATCGGCGCGAAGTCGTCGTGCGCCGCACGCGCTTCGACCTTCGCAAGGCGCGCGAGCGCGGCCACGTCCTCGAAGGACTCGCCGTGGCGCTGTCGAACGTCGACGAGATCATCGCGCTGATCAAGGCATCGCCGACGCCCGCGGAAGCCAAGACACGGTTGATGGGGCGCGCATGGCGCTCGGCGCTGGTCGAGGACATGCTGAAGCGGGCTTCGTCCGATGTCGCCCGTCCGGAAGGACTGGGGCCCGAATTCGGCTGGCACGGCGCCACCGGCGGGTATCGGCTGTCCGACGTGCAGGCGCAGGCCATCCTCGACTTGCGTCTGCAGCGCCTGACGGGCCTCGAGCAGGACAAGATCACCGGCGATTACCGCGAAGTCATGGATCTCATCACCAACCTGCTCGACATTCTCGCGAAGCCGGCGCGTGTCACGCAGATCATCCATGATGAGCTGACCGCGATTCGCGATCAATTCGGCGATGCGCGGAAAAGTGAGATCGTCGCGCAGGGCGTCGACCTGTCGCTCGAGGATCTGATCGCACCCGAAGACATGGTCGTCACACTGTCGCACGGCGGCTACATGAAGGCGCAGCCGGTCGGCGAATACAGCGCGCAGCGCCGTGGCGGCCGCGGCAAGCAGGCGACGACGACGAAGGACGACGATTTCGTCGACCGGATGTTCATCGCCAACACGCACGACTACATCCTCTGCTTCAGCAACCGCGGGCGCGTGTATTGGCTCAAGGTCTACAACGTCCCGAAAGGACAGCGGAATGCGCGCGGCAAGCCGATTGTCAACCTCGTGCCGCTCATCGACAACGAGAAAGTCACCGCCATCCTCCCGGTCAAGGAGTTTTCGGAAGGCCGCTACGTCTTCATGGCGACGGCGATGGGCACGGTCAAGAAGACGTCGCTGGCCGACTTCTCACGGCCGCGCCCGTCCGGGATCATCGCCGTCGATCTCACCGACGGTGACCGGCTGATTGGCGTAGCGTTGACCGACGGCAAGCACGACGTGATGCTGTTCAGCTCGGGCGGCAAGGCGGTGCGCTTCGATGAAAACGACGTGCGTCCGATGGGCCGCAACGCGCATGGCGTGCGCGGCATGATGCTCGGCAAGGGGCAGAAGGTCATTTCGATGCTCGTCGCCGACGACGAGGAGGAATCGGTATTGACGGCCACCGAACATGGTTACGGCAAGCGGACGCCGATCGTCGAATACACGCGCCATGGCCGCGGCACCAAGGGGATGATCGCGATCCAGCAATCGAGCCGCAACGGGCAGGTCATCGGCGCGACACTCGTGCGGCCCGACGACGAGGTCGTGCTGATATCGACCGGCGGCGTGCTGATCCGGATGGGCGTGAAGTCGATCCGCGAAATGAGCCGCTCGACGCAGGGTGTCACGCTGATCAACCTGGACCAGGGC
>JALYSS010000166.1 GCA_030854685.1 Pseudomonadota bacterium
CGCTGCAGCGCTTTCGCCGCGCGCGCGTCTACGACACCATCGTCTTCTTCGGTTCTGCGAGGCTCTCGCCGACGGGCCCGCTCGGCCGTTATTACGACGACGCGCGCGAACTGGCGCGTCTTGTCACTGTGTGGTCGAAGGGTCTGGCCGTACACACGCATCGGTACGTGATTTGCACCGGGGGCGGCGGCGGCATCATGGAGGCCGCCAACCGGGGCGCATCCGATGCCGGTGGAAGAACCATCGGACTCAACATACTGTTGCCGCACGAGCAGCAACCGAACCCTTATGTAACGCGCGATCTCTCCTTCACATTCCATTACTTCTTCATGCGCAAGCTGTGGTTCGCTCACCTGGCGCGCGCGCTCGTGGTCTTTCCCGGTGGTTTCGGCACTCTGGACGAATTGATGGGGATTTTGACCCTCGCGCAGACCAGGAAGCTCGCGCGCCGCATTCGGGTCGTCCTCTACGGGCCGAGCTACTGGAATGAAATCATCAACTTCGACGCACTGGTTCGCCACGGGGTGATCAGCGCCGACGATCTCGGGCTGTTCCAGTTCGCGGATAGTCCGAGTGCAGCACTTGCGCTGCTGCAGGCGGGGCTTGCGCCGGAGCCCGAGGTATCCGCGCCGGCGTTCGCGCACTCGGCGGCGCCGCCTCGTCAGGACGATAGTCCTTCCAACTGAAAATCCGCGGCTCGCGCAGGCCATGCGTCGGTCGTGCGGACTTCACTTGCCGGGAGGTTTTTGCTTGTCGACCGTTATCGGTATCGCATCAATCAGTTACAAGCAGCAATTAATGAGTTACTTTATGAATTGAAAGAGCCCCCAACTCGATAACGGCGAAAGCCGCAAGCGCGTTCAGCACCGAATCGTTCTCACCGGCCGCCTCGGTGACTTCGAACTCGACGGAAGGCGCCGCCGCACGCGCCGCGTCGAGTTGTCGGGGAAAGTCCTCGCGCAGGTGGCCGCCGCGTCCGACGAACAGCGGCACGACACGGATGCGAATGACGTCCTCCGCTGCCATTGCGGCCGCCGCTTCCGCCAGGTTCGGTTTTCCATGTTCGAGGAACGCAACGACGACAGGTGACGCGGGCGCACGGGCGGCGACCTTCTCACGCAGCCGATGGAATGGCTCGGACCAGCGCGGATCGCGCGCACCGTGCACGTACAGGATGATTCCCGTCTTCGCGGCCATCGCCGATGATAGTGACGACGAAGATCATCGCGGCTACTCATGCACTGAGGAAATACGCACATAGCATCTGATTCCTTCTATTTATTGATCTCGCAGGCTACCGTCATGGCGTCCGGGAACCACCATGTACCGTTACGACGCCTTCGATCACCGCCTCGTCCACGAGCGGGTCGCCCAGTTTCGCGACCAGACGCGCCGCTTCCTGATCGGTGAGCTCTCCGAGGACGACTTCCGGCCGCTGCGCCTGCAAAACGGCCTTTACATCCAGAAACATGCGCCGATGCTGCGCATCTCGATTCCGTACGGGTCGCTGTCGTCGCCTCAGCTGCGCATGCTCGCGCGGATCAGCCGCGTCTACGACCGCGGCTACGGCCATTTCACGACGCGCCAGAACCTGCAGATCAACTGGCCTCGACTCGAGGATGTGCCCGACATCCTTGCTGATCTTGCCGGGGTCGGCATGCACGCGATTCAGACCTCGGGCAATTGCGTGCGCAATATCACCAGCGACCACTTCGCCGGCGTCGCGGGCGACGAGATCGTCGATCCCCGCCCCTATTGCGAGCTGGTCCGGCAATGGGCGGCGCTGCATCCCGAGTTCGCGTATCTCCCGCGCAAATTCAAAATCGCGATCACCGGCGCGACGCACGATCGCGCGGCGATCCTCGTGCACGACATCGGACTCGCGCTCGTCCGAAATGCCGGCGGTGACGTCGGCTTTCGCGTCGCGGTCGGCGGCGGCCTCGGGCGCACGCCCGTGGTTGGCCACGTGATTCGCGAATTCCTCCCGCGCGCGGAAATCCTCAATTACCTCGACGCGATCCTGCGTACCTACAACCGCTTCGGACGGCGCGACAACAAATGGAAGGCACGCATCAAGATCCTCGTCAAGGAGCGCACGGCCGAGCGATTCGCGGTCGATGTCGAAGCGGAATGGACGCAGCTGCAAGGCGGTCCCGCGACGGTCCCCGCCGACGAATTCGACCGGCTGGCAGCGTTTTTCGACCCGCCACCCTACGTCACGCTCGACAGCGACGATGTCGCGTTCAAGGTGACCGTCGCGGACAACCGGGCCTTCGCGAACTGGGTGAAGCGCAACGTTCATCCGCACAAGATTCCCGGTTACGCGATCGTCACGCTGTCGCTGAAGCGCATCGGCGTGCCACCCGGCGACGCGACGTCCGACGAGATGGACGCCGTCGCGGATCTCGCCGACGACTTTTCGTTCAGTGAGCTCGCGGTCTCGCACGAGCAGAACCTGATCCTGCGCGACGTGCGGCAATCCGACTTGTTCGCGTTGTGGTCACGTGCGAAGCCGCTCGGACTTGCGACGCCGAACATCGGTTTGCTGACCGACATCGTCTGCTGCCCGGGCGGCGATTTCTGCTCGCTCGCGAACGCGAAATCGATTCCGATCGCGGATGCCATCACGCGCCGGTTCGACGATCTCGATTACCTGCACGATATCGGCGAGATCGATCTCAACATGTCCGGCTGCATGAACGCATGCGGACAGCATCACATCGGCCACATCGGCATCCTCGGCGTCGACAAGAACGGAGCCGAGTGGTACCAGGTCTCGATCGGCGGTTCGCAAGGCGACAGCGCCAGTCTCGGCAAGGTGATCGGGCCGTCGTTCGCGGCGACCGAGATGCCGGGCGTGATCGAGCGCCTGATCGAAGCCTACATCGAGCACCGGCACGAGGACGAGCGGTTTGTCGACACCGTGCATCGGCTGGGGATCGAACCTTTCAAGGATCGCGTTTATGCCACGACTCATCAGGAAGCGCACGCTCGTCGACGATCGCTACACGCTGCTTCGCGAAGCGCAATCACTCGCTGATCTTCCCGACGGCGTCCCGATCATCGTGCCCCTCACGCTGTGGGCCGCACGCTGCGCAGCGTTGATCGCACGCGGCGAAGCGGGCGTCTGGCTCGCGCCCGCGGATCATCCGGCAGCACTCGCCGCCGACGTCCATCGCCTGCCGGTCATCGCGGTCGACTTTCCGCAGTTCACCGACGGACGTGGCTACTCGCATGCCCGTATGCTGCGCGAGCGCTATCGGTATGCCGGCGAGCTGCGCGCGATCGGCGACATCCAACGCGATCAGCTCCACTACCTCGCGCAATGCGGCTTCGATGCGTTCGTGATTTCCGATGCGCGGGATGCCGAGGATGCGCTGCACGGGTTTGCCGATTTCAGCGACGGTTACCAGTCGACGGCCACGCGCGTTCCGTGGTTCTCGCGACGTCAACGCCCGGCATCGCCCGGCGACGTGTGGTTTCCCTGTGCATGACGCGGCGCCCGTGAGCGGCACCGTCTATCTCGTCGGCGCAGGTCCCGGTGCGCCGGATCTTTTGACGCTGCGCGCAGCGAGGCTGCTCGCGCGCGCGGACGTCGTATTCCACGACGCGCTGATTGCTACGGATACGCTGGCGCTCGCGACCCGGGCGGAGAAGATCGCCGTCGGCAAGCGCTGCGGCCGGCATTCGACGGCGCAGCGGTTCATCAACAAGCGCCTCGCCGATGCCGCGGCGAAGTACGATATCGTCGTGCGACTGAAGGGCGGCGACCCGATGCTGTTCGCACGCGCGCAGGAAGAGATTGCGGCGCTGGAAGCCGCGAATATTCCGTACGAAGTGGTTCCAGGCGTCACCGCCGCCCTTGCCGCAGCCGCGCAGATCGGAACGTCGCTCACGCAACGCGGCAGCGTGCGGTCGTTCGCGTTCGCGACACCGCGAGTTGGTACCGGCGAAGAGCCGAGTAACTGGATCGACGGTTTTCGCGGCGCCAACGCGGGTGCGATCTACATGGGGCTTCGGCAAGCACCGGCGATTGCCGATGCGCTGATCGGCGCCGGCCGTGCGCCCTCGACACCGGTTGCGGTGGTCATCGACGCGTCAACGCCAGACGCCCAAACGCACTACACGACATTGGCGGCGCTGCCCGCGTTCGCCGATCGCGACGTCGGCCGACCCGCACTGTTGCTGGTCGGCCCGCAGTTTCGTGCGCGCGCGATGTCTTCGGTGCGCGACGTCGATCCGGGCGCGATCGCGCAAGCCCGCTGACGGGGTATCATTTGCGACGGGCCGCGGTTCGATTTTCGGCCCATTGCAGATGCCCGCGGCGCCCCGCCTTCCCCTGTTCGACCTGACCCCCGACTCGCAGCGTGTATGGCTCGCGCAGCGGCTGTCGCGCCCTCCCCCTCGGGCAACGCAAGGGCTTGGCGACGGCTTTCGCCTCCCCGGGCGCGAAGGCCATCCGGTGCCCGCCGCCGTGCTCGTCCCGCTCGTCAACCGGCCGCAGGGCCTGCAACTGCTGCTGACGGAACGAAGCGCGAACCTGCCGGATCATCCCGGCCAGATCAGCTTCCCCGGCGGTCGGCTCGATCCCGGCGATGTCGATCACGCGGCCGCCGCGCTGCGCGAAACGATGGAGGAGATCGGACTCGTGCCGACGAAGGTGCAGGTGCTGGGTCAACTCGCGTCGTATGAAACGGTCAGCGGCTACCGCGTGTTGCCGATCGTCGGATGGATCGATCCGCCGATCGCGCTTACGCCGGATCCCATCGAAGTGGCCGACGTCTTCGAAGTGCCGCTCGAATTCATTCTCGATCCCGCGAATCATCAACGGCATTTCCGCATGCTGGGAACGATACGTCGCGACTACTGGGCCATTCCGTGGCTGCACCGTTACATCTGGGGCGCCACCGCGGCAATGCTGCTGATTCTCGAGCGCACGTTGCGCGCCGACTGAAGCGATTACCCCGAGCGCGCAGTCGGTGCGCCGCGGCGCGGGGCTCTGACTGATATCCGATCCCTGATCCCTGATGGGCGATACCTGATCGACATGCTGACTCAGACCACGCCACGCATCCGCCATTTCCACGGCCTTTCACCGCACGGCTTTCACCGCGTCGTGTATTACGAATGGGGCGCTCCGGACAACGCGGATGTCGTCGTTTGCGTGCATGGCATCGGACGCAATGGCCGCGACTTCGACGTTCTGTCCGAAGCGCTTGCACCGACGCACCGGGTGCTGGCGATCGACATGCCGGGCCGCGGCGCGAGCGAGTGGTTGCGCGATCCGATGGACTACGTCATACCGGTCTACCTCGGCACGTTGACGGCGCTGATCGCCGCGAGCGGCGTCGACGAAGTGGCATGGGTCGGCACGTCGATGGGGGCACTGCTCGGCATGATCGCTGCCGGCCAACCGGGCGCGCCGATTACTCGGCTCGTCGTCAACGACGCGGGGCCTACGATCGAGCCGGCGGCGCTGGTTCGTATCGGGCAATACTTCGGGACCGACCCGGCGTTCGCGTCGTATCCGGAGCTCGAAGCGTACGTGCGAAGAATCTCGGCGCCGTTCGGTCCGCTGACCGACGCGCAATGGGAGCACGTCGTGAAGACGAACGCGCGGCAACGCCCCGACGGCAGCTGGGGCGTCGGTTACGACCCGGGCATCGCCGTCCCCTTTCGCGCGCAGCCCGCGCCGGCCGACCTCTGGCCGCTATGGGACGCGATCCGATGTCCGACGCTCGTGCTGCGCGGCGAGCAATCCGACCTACTGTCGAAGGCGACGGCGCGTGCGATGAGCGAGCGCGGTCCGCAGGCGCGTGTGGCGGAAATACCGGGCGTCGGGCACGCACCGATGCTTATGTCGTCCGATCAGGTTGATATCGTCGTCGATTTCCTGCGCGCCACCGTATAATCGCCGGGCCGCAACACTCATCGACCGCATTCCGGCGTACCCGCAGGCTCAATGTCGCTCGCGCTTCGACTGCCGCCGTTCGCCGAACGGTCCGCGCAACCGCCGGAAATCCGGCCATCGCGCGTCGCGCATTGGCTGACCGAAGCGTCCACGCGCGAGCCGGGCTTCGCCGCGCGCATCATCGGCGACGCTTTGTCCGCGACGAACCGCGTCCCGATGAGCCATTCGCGCCGGCTCGACCTGACCGAGCAGTACTGGAAAACCGCCGCACTCCTGTGGCCGCGTCTCGAGCATCGCTTCATTCGCGCGTCGCACCCGCTGCAGGCCGACGACCTCGAAGCTGCGAAGGCGGCGCTGACGCTCGCAAGCGAGCTCTCGACCGCGTACAAGCGCCTGCTCGCAAGCGAAGCGTCGCGCCGGTTGAGGTGGGGTGGTCCTCGCCGCGTCGTCGCGCTCGTTCGCCGCACGTTCCAGGCGACGTCGCGCGTGCTCGCGAACAGCTATCTTTCCTACGCGCCCGTCCCTTCGCACACGTGGTCCGACGCGCATGAAATCTACATGTTCACGCGCGAGCGCAAGCTCCACCGCCATCCGGTGACGATCGACCAGCCGGACATCACGCTCGAACGGCTGTACATGCAGTCGCTGCTGCTGGCGCTCGCAAATCCGTACGGATTCCTGCCGATGCAGCTCGCGATGGTGCTGCATTATCTGCAGGACAATGCGCAACTCGCGAAGCTCACCCCGGTGCCGCCAGTACACCGGATGGCGAAAGCGGTGGCGATCGTGCCCGTCGGTCACGACTTCCCGCCGTTCTCGGCGAACAAGGGCGGCAACGCGGAAGGATCGAAGCTCTTCCTGTTGACATTCGACCTCGCCTTCCAGTTGCAGGAGCAGATCCGCGCGCTGGAAGCGGGCGCGACGTTGCCGCGCGAAGCAGGCAACGATGTCGATGCGCGCGGCCGTTACGTCACGCTGCTCAAGCGATTGCTGCGCCAGTGGGCGATTCCGCCGGCGCGGCAGTTCAATCGCCTTCCGTCGCGTGCGCGCGTCGTGATGTGCGCAGGACTGCCCGGCGTCTGGCATTACAGCCGGGGCATGCGCAATGGCGGCACGAACGGCGCCGACGTGCCGCCGATGACGCAATGCCAGGTGGTCAATCACACGTCGGGCGGCTATGCGTTGCGACAGATTGACCCGGCACCCGCAGCACTTCGCGTCGGGGACCTCATCGCGCTGCGCCTCGAAGACCGTGATGGCCTGCAGGTCGCGATGGTCCGGTGGTTCCGCAATACATTGAACAGCGCGATGCTGGAGTTCGGCTGCGAGCTCCTGTCCGATTCACCCGAGGCGGCGGCGGCAGCCGCGGAAAACGCGCCGGAAAGCCATCTGCTGCCGGTACTCGTTTTGCCCGAAGAGGCGGACGCCGAAGCGCCGGCGCCGCAACTCGCGGCGCCAGCCGGTGCATTCGCGCTCGAGCAAGCCGTGAGCCTGCGTCGCAGCGGCGGCACGGGCTTCGCCGTACTGACGAAACTCGTCGAGCAAGGGCCAGGGTTCGACCTGTACGAATTCGTCGCGGTCAGTTGACCCGCGTCGCGATCAACGCACCGCCCGTCGCCCGGCTCGCGGTCGCCGGGACGCTTGCCCTCATGCTGCTCGAACTCCTGTGGGAACTGGTGCTTGCGCCGCTCGGCGGCCGGGCGTCGTGGCTCGCCCTGAAAGCACTGCCGCTGGCGGTTCTGTTGCCGGGGACTGCGCGCGGTGCGCGTGTGCCGCGACAATGGCTTGCGCTGCTGCTGCCGTTCTACGCGGCGGAAGCGCTGGTGCGCTCGGTCGATGAGCCCGGCCGGCACGCCCTCGTGGCGGCGACGGCGTGCGCCGTGGCCACCATCACGTTCATCGCGTTACTCGCCTGGTTTCGAGGCGAGTTCCTTCGGCGTCGGAAGGACGACTTGCTCGATGACGCCTGACAACTTCGCGCAGCAGCCGCGGGGATTGGCGAGCAGCACGTCCATCAACGATCGTTCTCGCCGGGCGCCGGCGATGCCTCGCGCGGACGCCGCTCGCGGAAGCTGTCTAGGATCAGCGCCGCCGCGCCGACGGTGATCGCGCTGTCCGCGACGTTGAACGCGGGGTAGTACCAGCCGCGATAGTGCAGCAGCAGGAAATCGACGACGTGCCCGAGCACCAGGCGGTCATACAGATTGCCGAGCGCGCCGCCGATGATCAGCGCGAGACCCGCACAGAACAGCGCGCGTCCTCCGCGCCGCATGAGCCACAGCATCGCGGCGCAGGCCACAACCGCTATCAGCGCGAACAGCCAGCGCTGCCACCCACCTTCGCGCGCGAGAAAGCTGAACGCGGCGCCGCGATTGAATGCAAGCACGAGACTTGCGAACGGCGTGACCGTGAGTTCCTCGCCCGGACGAAACGACGCGAGCATCCAGTGCTTCGTCACCTGGTCGAGGACGATGACCAGTGCGGACAGCCAGAGCCAGCGCCAGTTGGCTGTCGGTGGGACACGTTGGATCATGGCCGTGTTCACGAATTGCAGCTCACGCGTATCGGCGAGTTTCACCGGCGCCGAACAGATTCGCCACGCAACGACCGCACAACCTCCGATGTGCGGGGTCGCTGCCCACGTCTGCCCGCCAATGCCAGCAGCGCTCACATTTGGGATGCGAACTCGACGTGACCGCAATCGCCAGCGCATCGCCGCGCCGGACGGTTGCCGCCGACGTGATCAGGACGAAGCGCAGGTCATTGCCGAGCGATGCGAGCGCGGAATAGTTGTAGACGTCGGCAACGATGCCCACTTCCGCCTGCAGCGACGACCCGATGGCGCCCGCCTGGCGCACGGCCTCGAGCTCCTTCTGCACGACAGTACGTACCGCCAGGATGCGCTCCCACTTCGCGAGCAGCGCGGTACCGTCCGGGACTTCGGGAATCATCTTCTCCCAGGTGTGGACGAAGATCGTCGGATCATCGGGACTCAGGGTGTGCCAGGCCTCCTCCGCGGTGAACGAGAGGATCGGCGCCATCAGCTTCAGCAGCGCATCGCGGATCAGCGCGAGCGCCGTCTGCGCCGAGCGGCGCGGATGGCTCCCGGCGGCGGTCGTATAGAGCCGGTCCTTGAGCACGTCGAGATAGAAGCCACCGAGGTCCTCCGAGCAGTACGTTTGCAGGCGCTGGACGACAAGATGGAATTCGTAACGCGCATAATCGCCCGCGGCCGCATCGCCCATCGCAGCCGCCTTCGCAAGCGCTAGGCGATCGATCTCCAGCAGTTCGGCGATCGGCACCGCGTCACGCGCCGCGTCGAAATCAGCCGTGTTCGCCATCAGGAAGCGCAGCGTATTGCGAATCCGGCGGTAACCCTCGACAACGCGCTTCAGGATCTCGTCCGAGATCGACAGCTCGCCCGAGTAATCTGTCGCGCCGACCCACAAGCGCAGGATCTCCGCGCCGAGCGTACCGGCAACTTTCTGCGGCGCCACGACGTTGCCCTTCGACTTCGACATCTTTCGACCCTGGCCGTCGACCGCGAAGCCATGCGTCAGGAGCGCTTTGTACGGCGGCACGCCGTTCAGCATGCACGACGTCAGCAAAGACGAATGGAACCAGCCGCGGTGCTGGTCGGAGCCTTCGAGATAGAGATCTGCCGGGAAGCCCGTTTGCGACGCATGCGAACCCGCGCCCGTACGCAGGCCATCGCGCCCGCCCATCACCGTCTGGTGCGTCGTCCCCGAGTCGAACCAGACGTCCAGCGTATCGGTGAGCTTTCGATAGCGCGATTCGTCGACGCCGAAGTCCTCGCTCGTTGCCTCGAACCATGTTTCGATTCCGCCGGCGTCGACGTTGGTGGCGGCGAGTTCGAGCAACGCGAGCGTATCGGGGTGCAGTTCCTCGGTCTCGCGGTCGACGAAGAACGGTAACGGGACGCCCCATTGCCGTTGCCGCGACAGCGTCCAGTCCGGGCGGTTGGCGATCATGCCGAACAGGCGCGCCTTGCCCCACGGCGGGAAAAACTCGGTCTGCTCGATTCCACGCAATGCGCTCGCGCGCAGCGCTTCCGGAGGCTTGACGCCACGAAAACCCGGAACGTCGTCCATGCCGGCGAACCATTGCGTCGTCGCGCGATAGATGATCGGCGTCTTGTGACGCCAGCAGTGCATGTAGCTGTGCGTGAATTTCTCGGCGTGGAAGAGCGTCCCCGTGTCGCGAAGCTTCTCGACGATGCGCGCGTTCGCGTCCCAGATCGAAAGGCCGCCGAAGAACGGCAGGCTTTCCGCATACCGCCCGTTGCCCTGCACCGGATTGAGGATGGCGTCGTCCGTCATGCCGTAGCGGCGGCATGACAGGAAATCGTCGACGCCGTACGCCGGAGAACTGTGGACGATGCCAGTCCCCGCTTCCAGCGTGACGAAGTCGCCGAGATAGATCGGCGCGGCTCGATCGTAGAACGGGTGCCGGAACGCGATGAGCTCGAGCGCCGCACCGCGGGCGACGGCGACGATGCTGCCGGTCAGTGCGTAACGCAACAGGCACGCATCGACGAGATCCCTGGCGAGCAGCAGATGTCCACGCGGCGTATGCACCAGCGCGTATTCGAAATCCGGATGCACGTTCAGCGCCTGGTTCGCCGGTATCGTCCACGGCGTCGTCGTCCAGATCATCGCGTCGATCGGACCCTCCGGCGCATGGGACAAACCGAAGGCCTGCGCGAGCTTCGTCCGCTCTTCCAGATCCCGCAGCGGGAAGCCGACGTCGATTGCGACGTCGGTGCGATCCTCGTATTCGACCTCGGCTTCAGCCAGCGCACTATGGCAGTCGAAGCACCAGTTGACGGGCTTCAGGCCACGATACAGGTAACCCTTTTCGAGCACCTTCCCCAACGTGCGGATTTCGTCTGCCTCGTTGCGGAAGTCCATCGTCGTGTACGGGTGATCCCAATCGGCGATCACGCCGAGGCGCTCGAAGTCCTTCTTCTGCCGTTCGATCTGCTCCGCTGCGTACGCACGACATAGCCGCTGCGTTTCGGCGGTCGGGAGCTCCTTGCCGTAGGTCTTTTCGATCTGCACCTCGATCGGCATGCCGTGGCAATCCCAGCCGGGCACGTAGGGCGCGTCGAAGCCCGCGAGCGTGCGGCTCTTGACGATCACGTCCTTCAGGATCTTGTTGACGGCGTGGCCGATGTGGATATCGCCGTTCGCGTACGGCGGACCGTCGTGAAGGATGAAGCGCGGCCGCCCGCGCGACGCGGCGCGGATCGCCTCGTACACGCGCTTGCGGCGCCACGCGGCGACCCATTCCGGCTCGCGACGCGCGAGATCGCCGCGCATCGGGAACGGCGTATCGGGCAGGTTCAGCGTCGGCTTGTAATCGGTTCGGGAATCGTCGGGCATCTTGAGTGGGTCGTGCAGAGACCGTGGCGTCGCTGCCGGGTCAGTCGCGGGTCGCGAAGTATTTGCGCGCGTGCAGAACGTCGCGCCCGATCTGGCGCGTCAGCGCATCGAGATCCGGGTAACGCTCCTCGTCGCGAAGCTTGTGCAGGAATTCGATGGTGAGCCGTTTGCCGTAGATCGTTTCGTTGAAATCGAACAGGTACACCTCGGCGATCGGCCTGCCGTCGGCCTTGATCGTCGGCCGCACGCCGACGCTTGCAACGCCCGCGCGCGGCACACCCGACAATCCGTGCACGCGGACCGCGAAGATGCCGGTCAGCGCCGGCACGCGTCGCAACGCGATATTGGCAGTCGGAAAACCCAGGCTGCGGCCGAGCTTGTCACCGTGCGCAACGTGGCCCGTGATCGCGTAGTTGCGCCCGAGGAGCGCCGCCGCGCGCGCGAGATCGCCCGCCGACAATGCGTCGCGTATCGCGGTGCTCGATGCGCGCTCGCCATCGACTGCGACGGTACCCATCGCCTCGACACTGAAACGCCGCGTTGCGGCGCGAATGAACGCGAGATCGCCCACCCGGCCGCGACCGAAACGGAAGTCCGCGCCGACCAGCAGCCAGTGGACTTCGAGGCGACGTTCGAGCACGTCGCTGATGAATTCCGCGGCCGTCAGCGATGAGAGCCGCGCGTCGAAGCGCGCGACGAACGTCGTCGCGACGCCGAAAGCGCGAAAGAGATCGAGTTTCGAGCGCAGCGACGACAGTCTTGCGGGCGCTGTCGCCGGTGAGAAAAACTCCCGCGGATGCGGATCGAACGTGAGGACGGCGGGCGGCAGGCGCAGATCCTCCGCCGCTTCGATCAATCGCGTCAGCATCGCCTGGTGGCCGCGGTGTACGCCGTCGAAGTTGCCGATCGTCAACGCCACCGGGCTACCGGGCGCGCTCGTCAGGTCCCGCTTTACGCGCACGCTACGCCCCACCGCGGCGAAACCCACCGTTTCGCGCTGCGGCATCCATTTGGAAAAACTGGACATTTTAGCGCAACACCCGGCCGCCGAAGCGCCGCTGCCACGCCAGCGCCCGCAGATCCGGCGCGAAATGGGGTCCGGAAATGGGGTCAGCGCTGTAATACTCGGTCGGCCGGCGATCAGGGCATGTGCGGTTTCATCGTCGACCGACTATTGCAGCGCTGACCCCATTTCGTGCTCCTGCCAACCGCCCTCGACGAGTGGATGGTAAAGGGCGATCCGGACCGGGCGCGAATCGAATGCGCGCACGATACGCGCGTAACGGACGAGTTGCGGGCGATAGCGCTCGAATTCGCGCCGGAGGAACGTGTCTCGGTCGCCGCCCAGGTGCGCGCCGGTCTTGAAATCGACGATGTAGCGCGCATCGTCCGCGACGAAGCTGCGGTCGAGCACGACATGCACGATGCGCCCCCCGTCCTCGCCCGCCAGCGCCCATTCGCTGTGCGCATCCGCGTGCGCATGATCGAAGAGCCACCGGCCGCGCGGATCGTGCAACGTACGCGTGACGATGTCGACGACGCGTTGCGCCGCGCGCTCGCGCAGATCCCGCTCGACGCCTTCGCTGCCGAGCTCCGCGAGAACGCGCGGCCACTCGTCGCGCAATCGCCTCTCGTTCCAGGAGTCGACTCCCTCAACGGCGATTTGCGCGAGCAACCGGTGCGACGTCGTTCCGATTGCAGCCGCGATCGCATCCGCCCAATCGAACACCGGCGTGTCGGCCATCGAGATCACCCGGCGCGCCACAGGCAGCGGTTCCGGGAGCGCCGGCAGCTGCCAATCCTTCGGCAGGCGAACATGCTGACGAAGATGCGGGACGCCTTCGCGGCCAACCGGTACGCTTTCCTGCTCGTCGTACGTCAACGGGACGATGGCCTCGAGCGCATCCCACAGTCGCTCGAGCGCGCTTCCGCGTCTGGGACGTTTCCAGACACGTGATTCGTCGTTCGTTCGTGCTTTCGCGTCGACATCGGCAACGGCGAGCAAGTGCAGGCGACGCTGGGCGCGCGTCGCGCCAACGTAGAGCAGGCGAGCAA
>JALYSS010000189.1 GCA_030854685.1 Pseudomonadota bacterium
GTTCGGCACCGTGCATCGGCCCGAGGCGACCACGCACGCGATGGCGCTCTATGCGCAGGCCGCGTGCGCCGGTCCACTGCTCGCCGGCGAGCTCGAGGCACTTGAAAAAGCACTCGACCATCCGAAGCGGCCGCTCGTGGCGATCGTCGCGGGCACCAAGGTTTCGACGAAGCTCACGATCCTGCGGACGTTTGCTGCCAAGGTCGATGCGCTGATCGTGGGCGGCGGCATCGCCAATACGTTCATCCTCGCTGCGGGCGGCTCTATCGGCAAATCGCTTGCGGAGCCCGATCTCGTTGGCGAAGCACGAGCGATCCTCGAAGCGTTCTCCGGCAAGATTCCGCTGCCCGTCGACGCCGTGTGCGCCAAGCGCTTTGCCGCGAATGCCGCGCCGTCGATCAAGGAAATCAACGCAGTCGCGGACGACGACCTGATCCTCGACATCGGGCCGAAAACGGTGTCGATGCTGCTACCCCTGATCGCGGGCGCCGGAACCATCCTGTGGAACGGCCCCGTCGGCGTCTTCGAATTCGACGCGTTCGCCTCGGGCACACGCGCACTCGCCGAAGCGATTGCCGCCTCGCCCGCGTTTTCGATCGCCGGTGGAGGCGACACGCTGGCGGCGATCGCGAAGTTCAGCGTCACCGACCGGATCGGCTACATTTCGACGGGCGGTGGCGCGTTCCTGGGATTCCTCGAAGGCAAGCGTCTGCCGGCGGTCGAAGTGCTCGAAGAACGCGGCCGGGAAGCGCGCGAGCGAGCGCGTCAATAGGACCCGATTGCCGTACCATCGTGTCGCGCACATCGTCGCAGGCCCGCGAAGCGCAATACCACACCGAGCACTTGCCCCCTCATGCCACGTTCCACCAAGATCGTCGCCACGCTCGGCCCCGCCTCGAGCAACCCTGACGTGCTGCGTCGCATGCTCGCGGCCGGCGTCGATGTCGTCCGTCTCAATTTCTCGCACGGCGTCGCGGCGGATCATGCCGAGCGCGCGCGACTCGTGCGCGAGGTCGCAGGCTCGCTCGGGCGCGAGGTCGCGATCATGGCCGACCTGCAGGGACCGAAGATTCGGATCGGCAGGTTCGCGGAAGGCAAGGTCGAACTCGTGCCCGGCGCGCGCTTCATCCTCGACGCCGATTGCGAGCTCGGCGACGCGACGCGCGTCGGCCTCGACTATCGCGAGCTGGTCAACGACGTCGCCGCGGGGTCGGTCCTGCTGCTCGACGATGGACTGATCAAGCTCGACGTCGAAACCGTCGATGGTCCGCGCATCGTCACGCGTGTCGTGCTCGGCGGAACGCTGTCGAACAACAAGGGCATCAACCGCATGGGCGGCGGACTGTCGGCGGCCGCGCTCACGCCGAAAGACATGGACGACGTCAAGGCTGCGGCGCAGCTCGAGGCCGATTACCTTGCGGTGTCGTTCCCGAAGAGCAAGGAAGACATGTACATGGCGCGCCAGCTCGTGCGCGCTTCCGGCGGCAAGGCGATGCTGATCGCGAAGATCGAGCGCGCCGAGGCGATTCCGGCGCTCGAGGAGATCATCGACGCGTCCGACGGCATCATGGTCGCGCGCGGGGACCTCGCCGTCGAAGTGGGCAATGCGGCGGTGCCGGGATTGCAGAAGCGGATGCTGCGCGCAGCGCGCGAGCACAACAAGGTCACGATCACCGCGACGCAGATGATGGAATCGATGATCCACAATCCGGTGCCGACGCGCGCGGAAGTCTCCGACGTCGCCAACGCCGTGCTCGACGGAACCGACGCCGTCATGCTGTCCGCCGAAACCGCGTCCGGTCGCTATCCGGTGGAAACGGTCGAGTCGATGGCGCAGGTGTGCGTGGAGGCGGAGAAGTCCGATCCGGTCCAGCTCGACCGCGATTTCATGGATCGCACGTTCACGCGGATCGATCAGTCGATCGCCATGGCGACGCTGTTTACCGCGTACCACCTCGGCGTCAAGGCGATCGCCTCGCTGACGGAGTCCGGATCGACCGCACTTTGGATGTCGCGCCACAACTGCGGCTGCCCGATCTTCGCGATCACGCCCAAGGTCGCGACGCAGCGGCGCATGGCGCTGCTGCGCAACGTCACGTCGCTGTTCCTGGAACAGAGCACCGACCGTGACGACGTGCTGCGCGCCGCCGAGGACCTGCTCATCGCGCAGTCGTACGTCAAGCGCGGCGACCTGATCGTGCTGACCATCGGCGAGCCGATGGGCAAGTCCGGCGGAACGAATGCGATGAAAATCGTCCGAGTCGGGGATCCCAGATCCTGACCCGCACGATTCCGGCGTTCGCCAACATGACACAACCACCGCGTCGAGTCGTATTCCTCGATCTCGCGCGGATCCAGATGCCGGTCGGGGCCTTGACGTCGATCCTGCATCGGATCACGGGGGTGCTGCTCGCGCTCGTCATCCCGCTGGTGGCGCTGCTGCTCGCGCGCTCGTTGCAGGGTCCTGAAAGCTACGCGGACGTGACCCGTCTCTTCGGCCACCCCGTCGTCAAGGTAGTCGCGATCCTGTGGATATGGGCACTCGCGCATCACCTGCTCGCGGGGCTCCGCCATATGCTGATGGACGTCGACGTCGGGTCGCTGTTGAAGCCCGCGAGACGCAGCGCCTGGACCGTCAACATCGCCGGCGTCGTGATCGCACTCTTCACCGCTGGAGCGCTCTGGTGAGGATCGTCCTGACCGGACTGCGCGCGTGGCTCGTCCAGCGTGCAAGCGCCATCTACCTGCTGCTGTTCATCCTGTTTTTCATCGGCCACTTCCTGTTCGATCCGCCCCGCGACTTCGGTGCGTGGCGCGACTGGGTCGCGCAACCCTGGATCGGCGTCGCGATCCTGAGCGCCTTCGTGGCACTGCTGCTCCACGCGTGGGTCGGCCTCCGCGACGTCATGCTGGACTACATTCATCCGGTCGGGCTTCGTGCGCCGGCGCTCGCGCTGCTCGGTGCCACGCTGATCGCGATCGGACTATGGATGCTCCGACTGCTCGCAGGAGGACCCTGATGGCGCTCTGCTCGAACCGCAACCGAACGCCGGTCGACCAATGAAGTTCTCGATCTTCCGTTTCAATCCGGAACGCGACACGAAGCCGTACATGCAGGACTACGACGTCGAGCCCGCGCCGACGGACATCATGCTGCTGGACCTCATCCTGCGGGTCAGGATGCAGGACGATTCGCTGGCGATCCGCAAATCCTGCCGCGAGGGCGTTTGCGGGTCGGACGCGATCAACATCAACGGTCGCAACCGCCTCGCCTGCGTCACGCCAATCCATACGTTGAAGGAGCCGGTGGTACTGCGCCCGTTGCCGAGCTTCCCCGTGATTCGCGATCTCGTCGTCGACATGACCGAGTTCTTCAAGCAGTATCGCTCGATCAAGCCGTACGTCGTCGACGAAGGACCGATGCCCGAGAAGGAGCGCCTGCAGTCGCCCGCCGATCGGGAAAAGCTCGACGGGCTCTACGAATGCATCCTGTGCGCCTGTTGCACCGCGCAGTGCCCGTCGTACTGGTGGAATCCGGACAAATTCGTGGGACCTGCCGGATTGCTGCAGGCGTATCGCTTCATTATCGACAGCCGCGACCGTGACACCGCGGCGCGGCTCGACGACCTGAATGACGTCTACCGGTTGTTCCGGTGCCGGACGATCATGAATTGCACCGAGGTGTGTCCGAAATTCCTCGCGCCATCGCGCGCGATCGAGAAAATCCGCCTGATGCTCGCGAACGAATCGCTTTGACAGGACGGGAGTTCTTCGACGCAACGCGACGGGGATCACGATTGCTGCGTTTCGCGGCGACGTGCGAACGCCGAAAGGATGGAAGACGAAATGCATTCCAGAATCGATTGGGCCAAAGCGGCGCCCGGCGTGTACGCGGCGATGCGCGGGCTCGAAACGTACATCCGGCAGTGCGGGCTCGAGCCGCGCCTGCTCGACCTCGTCAAGACCCGCGCATCGCAGCTCAACGGCTGCGCCTATTGCCTCGACATGCATACGAAGGACGCGCGCGGCCGCGGCGAAACCGAGCAGCGTCTCTACGCGCTCTCGGCCTGGCGCGAAACGCCGTTCTTTTCCGACCGGGAGCGTGCGGCACTCGCGTGGACGGAGGCAGTCACGCTCGTCGCGGAAGGGCCGATTGACGACGACGACTACGATGCCACGCGCCTGCATTTCGACGAGAAGGCACTCGCCGACCTGACGCTCGCCGTCGTCGCCATCAACGGCTGGAACCGGTTGTCGATCGCGTTTGCGACCGTGCCCGGAACTTATCGACCCGAGCACTCGGCGTCGAACAATCGCTAGGAGCGACCCCATGGACCATTCGATGTATCCCGAAACGAGCCGCGAGTCGCGCGACAAGCTGCGCGAACTCGCACCGGAACCTTACGCCGCGTTCAGGGCGTTCGGCCAGAAGGTGTTCGCCGACGGCGCGCTGCCGTCGAAGACGAAGCAGTTGATCGCCGTCGCCGTCGCGCACGTGACGCAGTGTCCCTATTGCATCCGCGGACATACCGAACTTGCGCTGCAGGCCGGAGCATCGCAGCAGGAAGTCGTCGAGGCGATCTGGGTCGCGGCAGAAATGCGGGCGGGCGCCGCTTACGCGCACGCGAATCTTGCCATCGACACGATGAACCGCGTCGCTGCGAAGCAGGCGGGCGACTGAACGTCGAGAGGAGGATGTCGTGGCGATTCCCCATGCAGCTCAGAACGAGGTGATCGACGTCCGGCCGTTCGGTCGCTCGATCGGCGAAGTGGACTCGCAAATCCTGATCAGGACCGACCACCTCGAGGTTTTTCGCTACGCACTGCCCGTCGGCAAATCGATCCAGGAACACACGGCAGCGGGACTGATGATCCTGCAGTGCATCGAGGGCGCGGTGGCTTTTGCCGCACTCGGCCGCACGCAGACGCTGTCGAGCGGGGACCTGCTGTACCTCGCGGCTGGCGAACCGCATTCGCTCGAGGCCCTCGCCGATTCTTCGCTGCTCGTCACGATCCTGCTGCACCGGGTCTAGCTCCAGCGTTGCGTTTTCCGGAGATCGAGCCGCGCGTGACCGCAGGAATCCTCATCGCCTGGTTATTGCTGGCGTCGGTAGGCTGCCACGCGCAAGGCAGCGCGCCGGTCCGCGCGTTCGATCTCGAAGGGCACCGCGGCGCCCGTGGACTGGCGCCCGAGAATACGCTCGCCGCGTTTCGCCGAGCGCTGGGTATCGGCGTCACGACGATCGAAACGGACATTGCCGTCACCAAGGACCAGATTCCCGTCGTCAGTCATAACCCGAACCTCGTCCCGGAGCTGGTGAGGGACGCCACGGGGAAGTGGCTGACGGAGCCGGGACCGTCCATTCATTCGCTCACGCTCGAGCAGTTGCGACGCTACGACATCGGACGGCTGAATCCCGCGACCAGGTACGCGCGAGAGTTTCCCGAGCAACGGGCGAGCGACGGTGAGCGCTTCCCGACGCTACGCGAGGCGTTGCGGCTCGTCGGAAGCGCATCGACGCCGGTGCGCCTGAACATCGAAACGAAGCTCACGCCCGACAACGCCGGCGACACGGTCGATGCGAAAACCTTCGTGCGCCTGATTCTCGAAGCGGTCAGCGACGCGAAGCTGATGGATCGGGTGACGATCGAATCCTTCGATTGGCGCACGCTGCTGGAGGCGAAGCGCGTCGCGCCCGACGTCCCGACGTCCTGCCTGACGATCGAGTCGACGGGCATGGACACGATGGCGCCGGCGGCCGACGGCAAGTCGCCCTGGCATGCCGGTTTGAGACTCTCCGACTATCGCTCGGTACCCGCACTCGTCGCGGCCGCGGGTTGCGAGACGTGGTCGATGTACTGGCGAAACCTGACACCGGCGCTCGTGGCGGATGCTCATGCAATCGGCGTCAAGGTCTTGCCTTGGACAGTCGACAGCGCGGCGGACATGCAGCGACTCATCGACCTGGGAGTGGATGGAATCATCACCGACTATCCGGATCGTCTCAGGCACGTCATGGAAGAACGAGGGCTTTCGCTCCCGTGATCGTCGACGAAGGCGCGCCGCCTGCCGCGGCGATTGAACTTCTCCCGTCGTTGGTCGTCGCATCCGATAAGGCGTGATCTGGTACGCCAACCCACAAGTTTCGCTATGTTCGACGTGCCCCGCATCGCCGATTGCCTTGTCGCGCATCCTCGCCATAGCGATGGCTATGACTGCGGTTCGCTTCGCGCACTCGGCGCGCGGATGCGCATCTCGGCATGTACGCAAACTTATGGATTGGCGTACTGACTAAACGTCGTTGCGACCAATAAAAGGAGAACCTCCCGATGGGTAACTTCGATCGCCGTGCCTTTCTGAAAATCGCGGGTGTTGCGGGCGCAACCGGATTGGCCCGGGTGCCGGGCGCCATCCCGCTCGCCTACGCGGCCGACGAGCCGACGCCGAGCGCCCCGAGCGTGATCGCGGGGAAGAGCCCGCAAATGATCGTCCATAACGCGAAGCTCGGCGTCATGGAAACGCCGCTCGAGCTCCTTCGTGACCAACGCTTCACGCCGAAGGAGATCCTGTACAACCGCTTGCACTTCCCCGTCGACGGCGCCGGGAAGTGGGAGGCGACCACCGCACCGATGGACCCGTCTGTCACGCAGCAATGGACGATTCTGGTTTCGGGACTGGTCCAGCGGCCGAAGACGATCAGGGTCAGCGATCTCGAAAAGATGGACCAGGTGAAGCGCACGTCGGTCATGCAGTGCGCGGGCAATGGACGGTCCTACTACTGGGCGAAAGCCAAGACGCCCGGCTCGGGCTGGAAGCATGGCGGCATGGGCAACCTGGTATGGGAAGGCGTGCCGCTGATGCCGCTGTTGAAGAGCCTCGAACTGAGTCCCGACGCGCGGGTGCGCTACCTCACCGCCAACGGCAAGGATGTGCCGCCGGTCCCAGGCGGCGCGGACCTCATCAAGAGCTATCCGTTGACGGCGCCGCAGCTCGACGACGCCATCCTGGCGCTGCGGATGAACGGCGAGCCGATCCCGACGGTCCACGGCGGCCCGGTGCGGCTCATCATCCCGGGTTATTACGGCAACATGAACGTCAAGTGGCTGACCGATCTGCTGTTCATGCCGGACGAAACGCCCAGCGCGCTGATGCAGAAAACGTATCGGATGCCGCTCAGGACGGTGGAGCCGGGCAAGTTCACGACGCAGGACCTGACGCAGGAGAACAGCACACCGACCTACGGCTTCGCCGTCATGAGCGTGGTGTTCGCGCCGCTCGCCGGGCAAACGGTCCAGGGCGGCAACGTCGACTTGAAGGGCGTCGCGTGGAACGACGGCCTGGTCCCGCTGAATTCGGTGCGGGTTTCGCTCGACCAGGGCAAGTCCTGGATGGCGACCGACGTCGACGCATCCGATGGACCGTATGCCTGGCACCACTGGCAAACGCGCGTACGACTTCCGCGCGGTTCGCATGAAGTGTGGGTGCGGGCGATCGATGCATGGGGCCGCAGCCAGCCGCTCGACGGCCTCACGACCTGGAATCCCGGCGGCTGGGACTGGCACGGCGTCGACCGCGTGGCATTTCAGGTGGCGTGAACGTCGGCGCGCCAGTGGATGGCCGATCATCGGTGCGCCGCCGCCGATGAATACCGCCATGCCGATCCGGTACGCTCGTCTCCTCGGCGCGGCACTGCTGGCGGCTGGCGTCACGACTGCGGGCGCGGCGGAAATTCGGCTGCCGGGGGGCCCCGGTGCGAGCCTGGTCTACGCGAAGTGCCAGACGTGTCACGACCTGCAATACGTCGTCGATGCGAAGGGCCTGCTGCCGGCGCAATGGCGCGCGGTCATCGCCAGCATGCACGACTACGGTCTCACGGCCAGCGGACAGGAGGACGGAGAGCTGCTGCAATACCTCAGCAGCTACCTCGGTCAGAATGCACCGCCGGCAACGGCATCCTCAGCGACGAATCAGACGGCGGTCACCGCGGACGGCCGCTCGATTTACCAGCAAAACTGCTCGACGTGCCACGGGCCCGAGGGTCGCGGTCAACGCGGCTCCTTCCCGCCACTCGCCGGCAATCCGGATCTCGGGAAGGACAACGGCGCGTTTCCGGTGGCCGTCGTGCTGCACGGCATGGACGGCGCGATCGACGTCGAAGGCGAGACGTACAACGCAAGCATGCCGCCGTTCGATCACCTATCCGATGCCGAGGTCGCCGCCGTCGTCAACTTCGTACACGGCGCATGGGGCAACGCTGCGAAAAACGCAGGCCCCGCCATCACGCCGGAGCGCGTTGCGCAGCGACGCGCCAAGGCGATGACGCCTGACGAGGTCCACGCGTACCGCGCGAGCGCCGGCGCGGGCAACGGTGCCGGCAAGTAAGGCCCGGGACGGCGTTCGCGCGCTACGTCGATGCGTCCGCTTGCTGTCAATGCGACGCGCACCCGTCGAGAGGCATCGCCAGCGTCTGCAGCACGTCGCCCGTCGATGCGCGCTGCACGAACGCGACGAGCATCGGGTGCCTGCCCGCCTCCACCGGTTTCGGCAAGGTGACGGCGGCCGCTCGCGCATGACCGTTGCTTGTCGCAGTGCCGGCGAGCCGCAGCGCGCGTACGACGTGGTCGTGCGCAAGACGAACGCCGCGGTTCTCGCCCGCCTTCACTTCCGAGACGAGTCCGCTGTCCGCGTAGGCGACGAAGAGTTGGGCATCGTGCGCGAGCGCCACATCCTCGACTCGCGCGTCGGCGTGCACGACGACATCGTGATCGCCGAGCACTGCGTCCAGCGCAATCGCGGCGCGCGCGGGGTTGTGAGCGGCCGCCTCGATCGCGGCGGTTGCGCCATTGCGCCATCTCGGGAAATCGCGGCCCTGCAGCAGTACCTGCGGCGTATAGACGAATGATCCGCCGTTCGCCCGCATCGCCCGATATTGCCGCTCGGTGTACGCGGCATTGGCGAAGCGGTCGGTCCATCCGAGCCGATCCCAGTAATCGACATGGAAGGCGAGCGCGGTCGCCGCAAAACGCCCGCCGGCGCCATCGAACTGCGACGAAAACCAGCGATCGGCCGGCGGGCAACTGTCGCAGCCCTCGGACGTGTAGAGCTCGATCAGCGGCCGCGTGAGCGTCCCGCTGACGGCGCGGCACGTCGTCGCGGCCTCGGCGGGAACGCAG
>JALYSS010000245.1 GCA_030854685.1 Pseudomonadota bacterium
GAAGCCTTCGTCCGCGTCTGGCATCACGCGGCGACCTACGATGCCGCGAAAAGCCAACCGATCACGTGGCTCACGTCGATCGTGCGCAACCGCTGCCTCGACCACCTGCGACGGCGCGAAGTCGACACCGTGACCCTTGCGAACCACGAGGACAACGATGCTCCGGCATGGGACCCTCCGTCCGACACACCGACTCCGATCGAACTGTTGCTGGCCGGCGCCGATGCCCGGTCGGTCCGCGAATGCGTCGATACGCTCGACGCGGGACCGAAGCAGGCGATCGCGCTGGCATTTTTCCACGGACTCTCGCACGGTGAACTGGCTGAGCATTTGCGCGAGCCTCTCGGGACCGTCAAGTCGTGGGTGCGGCGAGGGCTGGAAAAGCTGCGTCGCTGTCTGGATGCCGCCGGAGTCGTCGGATGAACCTGTCCCGGCCGGACCGGCGTGAGCGGCTCGATCAGCTCGCGGCGGAATTTGCGCTCGGCACGTCCCCGCCGCGCGTGCGCCGGCGCTTGACGGCGATTGCGCGCCGCGATCGCGTCGTCGCCACGGCATTGTCGGAGTGGGAACGGCGCATCGCGGCGCTTGCCGCGGGAGTGCCCGCCGTGACGCCGCCGGCGCGTGTCTGGCAGCAAATCGTCACCCGGCTCGGACTCGATCCGGACGGCGCGCCGGCCGCGAGCGTCAAATGGTGGCGGAGCCTCGGATTCTGGCGCGCATTCGCCACGGCGAGTTTCGTGGTTGCCGTCGGACTCGGCGTTTCCGAATGGCAGCGCACCGCGGAGGCGCCCGCGGCGCCGCTCGTCGTCGTCCTCGCCGGGTCCGACGCCAAGGCCGCGTTGATCGCAACGGCCACGCGCGGCCAGCGTTACCTGACGCTCAAAACCATCGGCAATGCCGCCCCGGCGTCGGGAAAGGTGTTCGAGCTTTGGGCGTTGCCGCAAGCCGGCGCGCCGCAAGCGCTCGGCGTGATCCCGGCGGGTGGCCTCGTTCGTGTGAATCTCGCAAACCCGGTCGAGGAATCGCTTTCGAATATTCCCGCGCTCGCCGTGAGCCTCGAGCCTCCCGGCGGATCGCCGACCGGCCAACCGACCGGGCCGGTCCTCTATTCCGGCGCGATCGAGCGCATGTATTGACTCGACGTTCCCGCGTCCCGCAGCGTTCGGCCCGCAACGCTCGCGCGGGTACGACCGGCTGCAGAAGCGAATGCCGGTGCTGCGTGCGGCCGGGCGTTCGGATTCCGCGGCGGCGCACGCGCTTCAGCGGCGCTTCAACGCGTAGCCGTCGGGCTTGTCCTCGATCTCCCAGCCTGCCGCGTGCAATGCCGCGCGCAGCCGATCGGCATCGCTCCAGTTCTTCGCCTTGCGCGCATCCGCTCGTTGCTGCGCGAGCGCGGCGATTTCGGCGGGAATCTTTTCCTCTGCCGGATGCCACCCGGCCAATCCGAGCCCGAAAACCTCGTCGAACCGCGCGAGCGTCGCGCGCTTCACGGCACCCGGCGCATCGCCGCGCAGCATGTCCCACGCCACGGCGAGCGCCCGCGGCGTGTTGAGATCGTCGTTGATCTGCGCCGTGAAGCGCGCGATCGATGCCGCGTCCGCATTCGTTGCGGCGTCCGCCTGCAGGGCGTGAAAACCCGTACGTATTCGCGCGAGCCCGGTCGCGGCCGCGTCGCGCGCGTCCCACGTGAAATTGAGTTGCGTCCGGTAATGACCGGTCAGGCACAGATAGCGAAACGCGAGCGGGTCGTAGCCGCGCTCGACGAGTGCGGCGATGCGCAGGAACTCGCCGGCCGATTTCGCCATCTTCGCATCGTTTTGCAAGAGGAAGTAGCCGTGCATCCAGAAGTTCGCGAGCCGCGTGCCGACGCGCGCCTCGGTCTGCGCGATCTCGTTGGTGTGATGCACCGGAATGTGATCTTCGCCACCGCAGTGGATGTCGAACCAGTCGCCGAGATACTGCCGCGCCATCGCCGAGCACTCGATGTGCCATCCGGGAAAGCCCTTGCCCCACGGACTGTCCCACTCCATCTGTCGCGTGCTGCTGGGGGGCGAAAATTTCCATAGCGCGAAGTCTGTCGCGTGGCGCTTCTCGCCGATGTCGACGCGCTTCCCCGCCGCGAGGCCCGCGCGGTCGAGCCGCGCGAGATAGCCGTAGTCGGCCTGGCGGCTCGTGTCGAAATAGAGCCCGTCGGATGTCCGGTACACATACCCGCCGCGCTCGAGGTCGGCGATGAACGCGATCTGCTCGGGGATGTGGTCGGTCGCACGCGACAGCACGTCCGGCGGAAGGATGTCGAGCGCGGCGATGTCGTCGCGGAACGCCTGCGTGTAGAGCGCCGCGATTTCCCATGCGCTCCGTCCGGTGCGACGCGCGCCCTTCTCCATCTTGTCTTCGCCGGTGTCGGCGTCGGACGTCAGGTGGCCGACGTCGGTGACGTTCATCACGTGGCGAACCGGGTAGCCGTTCCATTGCAGGACCCGCTTCAGCACGTCTTCGAACAAAAACGTCCGGTAGTTGCCGATGTGCTGGTAGTCGTAGACGGTCGGCCCGCAGGTGTAGAGGCCGACGGTCCCTTCTGGGACGAGCGGCACGAACTCGCGCAGGCTGCGCGTGTAGTTGTCGTAAAGCAGCAGCGGGACGGACATGACGGCGTTCAAATATTGCGCACCATGACGAAATCTTCCATCACGAAACCGTTGCCGATCGGAAAATCCCCGCGTTCGCTGATGCCGAAGCCGCACCGCTCGTAGGTGCCGACGGCGCGAACGTTTTTGCGATTCACGTTGAGCTTCACCGCGCCGCAACGCGCCGCCCTCGCATGCGCCACGACGTGCTCGATCAGTGCGCGACCGATGCCTTCGCCATGATGTTCGGGCAGCACGTACAGCTTGTCGAGCTTCATCGTGTTTTCCGCGGCGAGCTTGTACCAGCCGACGAAGCCGACGGTCGCCTCGCCGCGACGCGCGAGTGCCAGTCCCGCGTCGGCTTCCGTCAGATACCGCATGAGCGCTTCCCGCGAGTATCCGCGCGCGAGCATGTAATCGATCTGTTCATGCGTGATGATCCCCGGGTAGTGGCAACGCCAGATTTCGCGGGCGAGCCACTCGACCCGCGGAATATCCGCGGCTTCGGCCGCAACGATTGCGACGGCGGTAGCGGGCAATTCGCTCGAGCGTATGACGGGCGGATCCGAGTCCGCGATGGGCCGCGACTTTATCATGTCGTGCGTTGTAATTCCTACGTCGCACCGGAAAAAGCGGCATCGAATGCACTGGATGCGCGTCCAATGGTGCCGCGTCAAATGCGATGCGAATCAACGACGGACGGCCGCGCGTATCGGCTGGCACGCGTGGTGCAACGCGTTGTCTTGCAATCGATTACATCGTCATCGAAAGCGCCGCGCATTTGATACGTGGCGCTGACGCTCCGGAGCGCTCAGGCTATGAGCAACGTTACACGCAGAGGCGTACTTCGTGCCGCCGCGGCCACCGGTTCGGCGGTGGTCGTGTCCTGGTTCACGCCGCGGACCGCCGTCGCCGAGACCGGCTCGCTGCTTCCGCCGCCGGTCACACCCGGCGTGTTTTCGTATTTGACGCAGGCCGAAATTGCATTCGTCGATGCCGCCGTCAGCCGGCTGATTCCGTCCGATGACTTGGGTCCCGGTGCCAGGGAAGCGGGGGTCACGTTCTTCATCGATCAGCAGATGGCCGGCCCCTTCGGTCGTGGCGAGACGTGGTACATGCTCGGTCCGTGGAAGGATGGGACCGAACAGCAGGGCTATCAGCTCAAGCTCACCCCTGCCCAACTGTATCGCGTCGGCATCAAGGCGACCGACGACTATTGCCAGCGCACGTTCAAGAAGCGTTTTGCCGACCTCGGTGCAGCCGATCAGGACAAGGTTCTGCACGGCCTCGAGAAGGGTGACATCGAGCTTGCCGGTGCGCCGGCGAAGGAGTTCTTCGCGATGCTCTGGCAGAACACCGGCGAGGGATTCTTCGCCGACCCGCTCTATGGCGGCAACCGCGATTTCGCCGGCTGGAAACTCGTCGGCTTTCCCGGCCCTCGCTACAACTACGTGAACGAAATCGAGCAGTACGGCAAGGCCTATACGCTGCCCACGATCGGGCTCGCCGGTCGCCGGACTGCCGCATCGCGAAAAGGATGAGCCGATGGCCACGAAGCAGAAGGCGGTCGATGTCGTATTGGTGGGCTTCGGCTGGACCGGTTCGATTCTCGCGCAGGAATTGACCGATGCGGGCCTCGAGGTGCTGGCGCTCGAGCGCGGCAAATTCCGCGACACGGTTCCCGACTTCGCGACGACGCACATCCAGGACGAGCTCAAGTACGCCGTGCGCAACGCGCTCTTCGAGGAGCCGGCGCGCGAGACGCTGACGTTTCGCAATTCGGTGGACCAGACCGCGCTGCCGATGCGTCATCTGGGCTCGTTCAATCCAGCGTCGGGCGTCGGCGGCGCCGGCATCCACTGGAACGGTCAGAACTGGCGCTTTCTGCCCACCGACTTCAAGCAGCGCAGCCACATCGAGCAGCGCTACGGCAAGAAATTCATTCCCGACGATATGACGATCCAGGACTGGGGCGTCAGCTACGAAGACCTCGAGCCCTCTTACGACAAGTGGGAATACCTGTGCGGGATTTCCGGGCAGGCCGGCAACATCCAGGGCAAGATTCAGGATGGCGGCAATCCGTTCGAAGCACCGCGTGCGCGCGGCTATCCGCTGCCGCCGCTGAAGCGCAGCGCCGCGACGGTCAAGTTCGACCGGGCGGCGAAGGAAGTCGGCTTCAAGCCGTTCCCCTGCGCTGCGGCCAACACGTCACAGGCGTACAAGAATCCGTACGGCGTGCAGATGGGCAAATGCACGTATTGCGGCTTCTGCGAATGGTTCGCCTGCGGCAACTATTCGAAATCGTCGCCGCAGACGACGATCCTCCCGGTACTGCTCGAGAAAGGCAACTTTTCCTACCGGACCCTGTGCGAGGTCACGCGTGTCAACCTCGATTCTTCGGCCAAGCGCGCCACCGGCGTGACGTACGTCGACATCCAGGGTCGTGAATTCGAGCAGCCGGCGCAAATCGTCATCCTGTGTGCGTTCGCGCAGCACAACGTCCACCTGCTGCTGGTCTCGAAAATCGGTCAGCCGTACGACCCGAAGGCCAACCAGGGCGTCGTCGGCCGTAATTACGCGTACCAGATCACGTCGTCGGTCAATGTCTTCACCAACGACGTCATGAACCCGTTCATGGGCGCGGGTGCGCTCGGACAGGCGGTCGACGAGTGGAACGGCGACAACTTCGATCACGGACCCGAGGGCTTCATCGGCGGCGGGTACATCGCGCTGTGGACCACCGGCGGCCGCCCGATCCTGCAGCAGCACGGCGTTCCCGAAGGCACGCCGAAATGGGGCGCTTCGTGGAAGAAGGCGATGCACGAAAACTACCTGACGAGCGCGTCGATCGCGACGCACGGCAGCGTCATGAGCTACCGCGACTCGTATCTCGACCTCGATCCGACGTACCGCGACGTCTACGGCAATCCGTTGTTGCGACTGACCTTCGATTTTCACGACAACGAGCACAGGATGTCGAAGTTCGTGACCGACAAGGCAGCGCTGATCGCAAAAGCGATGAAACCAAAGTCGATCAAGGTCAACTACCGCGAAGGTCACTACTCGATCCTGCCCTACGAGACCACGCATAACACCGGCGGCGCCGCGATGGGCGCGGACCCGAAGACGAGCGTGGTGAACCGGTATCTGCAGTCCTGGGACGTGCCCAACTTGTTCGTGATGGGCTCATCGGTGTTTCCGCAGAACGCCGGCTACAACCCCACCGGGACCGTTGGAGCGCTCACGTACTGGGCGGCCGACGCGATCAGGAAGATGTATCTCAAGCAGCCCGGACCGCTGGTTCAGGCGTGAAGCGAAGGAGCGTCGTCATGCGCGCAATCGAGTCCGGCGCAGGCTTGGCGGCAGGCGTCGGTCTTCTGCTGTTCGTGGCGGCGGCGCCGGCAGGGTCGCAGGGCACGACGTTCACGACGATCGAGAGAGGCCGCTATCTGGTCGCCGCCGGCGACTGCGCGGCGTGCCATACGGCGGAGGGCGGACAGCCGTTTGCCGGCGGCCGTGCGGTACCGACGCCGTTCGGCACGATCTATTCGACGAACATCACGCCGGACAAGGAAACCGGCATTGGCGCGTGGACGAACCAGGATTTCTACAAGGCGATGCATGAAGGCGTTGCGCCGGACGGCAAGCGGTTCTACCCGGCGTTTCCGTATCCCTGGTACACCAAGGTTGGCGCCGAGGACGTGCGCGCGATCAAGGCGTATCTGGACGTTCTTCCCGCCGTCACGCAAAAGAACTTGCCGCCGGATCTGCCGTGGCCGTTATCGGTACGCGAAGTGATGGCAGGCTGGAACACGCTCTTTTTTCACGAGGGCACGTACCGCAGCGACCCGGGCAAGTCGGCCGAGTGGAACCGCGGCGCGTATCTCGTCGAAGGGCTCGGCCATTGCGGCGCATGCCACACGCCGATCAATGTACTGGGCGGCTCGAAGACGGATGAGCGGTTCAAGGGCGGTTACGGCGAGCATTGGTACGCGATGGATCTCACCGGCGATCTTCGCGACGGCTTGGGCGCGTGGTCGACGCAGGAGATCGTCGAATACCTGAAGACCGGGTCGACCGCCAAAGCCGCGGCGGCCGGCCCGATGGCGGAAGTGGTCCGCAATTCCACGCAACATCTGAGCGACGCGGACGTGCATGCGATGGCGACGTACCTGAAAGACATTCCCGGCAATACCGATGCCGCCGTCGCGAAATCGAACGACATCGACAAGGCGGTGCTTACGCATGGCGAGGGGCTTTACGCCGACAACTGCACCGGCTGTCACATGGAAAACGGCGAAGGCCTCGCGCAAGTGTTTCCGCCGCTCAAGGGCACCGCCGCCGTGCAGGCGAAGGATCCGGCGACGATACTGCAGGCGATGATCGACGGAGCGACCGTGGTTGCGACAAAGGACAAGCCAACCGCAGTCCAGATGCCGGCGTTCGGATGGAAGTTGACCGACGGCGAACTCGCCGATCTCGCGACCTATATCCGCAACGCGTGGGGCAACCGTGCCGGTGCGGTCAGCGCGAGCCAGGTCGCCAAGGTGCGCAAGGAGGTCGAACATGGTGGGGGGTGATCTTTGTTGCTGGTGCTGCGACACATATTCACGAAGCAGCGTCAGCAAAGAACGGTTCGGTCATCCCTCATCGAGGGCAAACTGGCTGCGCCACACGCTTATCGTCATGACTTGTTGAACCATCGAAAGGCACCCATGCAAACCCCCGCGAGCATCGCCAAGCATCCGATTCATCCCATGCTGGTCGTTTTTCCGATAGGCCTTTGGATCTTTTC
>JALYSS010000119.1 GCA_030854685.1 Pseudomonadota bacterium
TCTAAGTGCCATGAGGCTCTGACCCCAATTAATCACCGGCGCTCGATCTTCGGGTCGAGCGCGTCGCGCAGCCCGTCGCCCAGCAGATTGAACGCGAGCACGGTCAGGAAGATCGCGAGCGCCGGGAAGATTGCCTCGTGCGGCGCCGTCAACATGTCGGAGCGCGCGGCGTCGAGCATCGCGCCCCATTCGGGGGTCGGAGGCTGCGCGCCCATGCCGAGAAAGGAGAGGCTCGCCGCGGTGATGATCGACGTGCCGATTCGCAGCGAAAAGTAGACGACGACGGCGGAAACGGTTCCCGGAAAGATGTGGCGAAACACGATCGTGCTTGCCGACGCACCGAGGCTTCGCGCCGCTTCGATGTACGTCAGGTGCTTCAACGCCAGCGTGTTGCCGCGTACGAGACGCGCAAAGGTCGGAATGCTGAATACCGCGACGGCGACGATGACGTTCGCCATGCCGCCACCGAGGATCGCGACGATGCCGATCGCGAGCAGGATGCCGGGGAACGCGAACAACACGTCGCAGATGCGCATGATGACGCGATCCCACCACCCCTCCTTATAGCCGGCGATGAGGCCCAGCACCGTGCCGATGATCGAGCCCGCGGCGACCGCCAGGAATCCGGCGGTCAGCGAGATGCGCGCGCCCATCAGGATGCGGCTGAAAATGTCGCGGCCGAGCGCGTCGACGCCGAACCAGTGCGTGAGCGAAGGTCGTGCGTTGAGCGCGTCATAGTCGAAGTAGGTTTCCGCGTCGAACGGCACGATCCACGGCGCGGCGATCGCGACGACGACGAGCAGGACGACGAACGCGCCCGCCACCATCGCCACCTTTTGCCGTTTGAATTTACGCCAGAACTCGGACCACGGCGTGCGCACCCGCTTGTCCAGGAGTAGCTGCGGCGCGGCGGACAGCGTCGCGAGCGACGGATCGCCCATCAGCGGTACCGGATCGTGGGGTTGATCAGACCGTACAGCACGTCGACGATCAGGTTGATCAGGATGAACTCGAGCGAAAACAGCAGCACGAGCGCCTGGATCACCGGATAGTCGCGCATGTCGACCGCATCGACGAGGAGGCGCCCGAGGCCGGGCCAGTTGAACACCTTCTCGACGACGATCGAGCCGCCGAGCAGGAACCCGAACTGCAGGCCCATCATCGTGACCACGGGAATCAGCGCATTGCGCAAGCCGTGCTTGACGACGACGCGTTGCTCGTCGAGCCCTTTGGCGCGCGCCGTGCGGATGAAATCCTCGCCGAGAATGTCGACGAACGACGAGCGCGTGAAGCGCGCCATGATCGCGGCAACTGCGGCGCCGAGCGTGATCGACGGCAGGATGTAGTGGCGCCAGGTGTCGTTGCCGACCGTCGGCAGCCAGTTGAGCTCGACCGAAAAGACCTGCATCAGTACCATTCCGAGCGCGAAGGCGGGGAACGAAATGCCGGAGACCGCGAGCGTCATGCCGACGCGATCAGGCCAGCGGTTGCGCCATACGGCGGACACGATGCCGATCGCCATGCCGAAGATCACCGACCACAGCATGCTCCAGACGGTGAGCCAGAACGTCGGCATGAAGCGCTCGCCGATCTCGGTCGCGACGGGCCGCTTCGTTCGCAGCGACCGGCCGAAGTCCCAGTGCAGCACGCCGACGACGAAGCGGAGGAACTGCTGCGGCAGCGGCTTGTCGAGGCCGAGATCCTTGCGGACGAGCTCGACCGTTTCCGGCGTCGCGTCCTGGCCCGCGGCAAGCCGCGCCGGATCCCCCGGCAGCAGGTGGACGAACAGGAAGACAAGAAAGCCGACCAGCACCAGCGTCGGCAGCAGGCCCAGCAGGCGCTTGAGGATGTATTGGATCATCCGCGCAAAGTTTCGCTCGCGTACGCTCGCACGATACTTTGCACGGGCAAGTCACCACCGCCGCCTTGGGACGGCCCGGCGGCGGCGATGCGGCAAGTCCTGCGCAAGACCGGGCGTTGTGCGGGACCTGTGCGAGCCGGCTCGCGCAAGCAGATGTTCGTTACTTCAAATCGATGTCGGTGAAATCGAATGACGCGTCCGGCATCACGTACACGCCCGACAGTTTCCTGCTGTGCGCCGACAGAAGCTTCTCGGTAACGAGTGGCGCCCACGGCGCGTCGTTCCAGATCGTCTGCTGCGCGTCACGGTACAGCTTCGCTTTTTGCGCCTTGTCGGTCGTCGCGAGCGCGCCCTTGATGTCGGCGTCGACCTTGTCGTTCCTGTAATACGCGGTATTGAAGAGCTTCGGCGGCCACGAGCCGCCGAAGAGCAGCGGGCGCAGCGCCCAGTCGGCCTCGCCTGTCGACGACGACCACCCGACGTAATACAGACGCACCGGCGCGCTCTTCGGATCCGGCCAGCTCTCGACCTTTTCGACGCGCTGCCCGGCTTCGAGCAGCGTGATCTTCGTCTTGATGCCGATCTGCTGGAGTTGCTGCTGCAGGAACTGCGAGACCTTCTGCGCCGTGCTGTAGTTGTACGCCGACCAGAGCTCCGTCTCGAAGCCGTCGGGATAGCCGGCCTCGACCATCAGTTTCTTCGCCTTCGCGAGATCGTAGGGCCACGGGCCGAGCTTGACGCTGTATTCGACGGCGTCGGGAATGACGCCGTCTGCAGGTACCGCGTACCCGCTGAACGCGACCTTCGCGAGCGCTTCCTTGTTGATCGCGTACGCGATCGCCTGTCGCACTTTCAGATTGTCGAACGGCTTCTGCTGCGTGTTCATCGACAGGTACCGCAGCACGATCGACGGCGCCGCGACCAGCACGAGATCGGGTTTGCCCTTCAGCACGTCGGCGAGCTCGTAGGGCACCGGGAACGTGAATTGGGCTTCGCCGGTTTGCATCAACGCCGCGCGCGAGTTGTTGTCGACGACGGGCTTCCAGGTGATCGTGTCGACCTTCGGATAACCCTTGCGCCAGTAGTTCTCGTTCTTCGCGACCTTGAGGTAATCGGTCGCCTTCCACTCGACGAACTTGAACGGTCCCGTACCGACCGGGTGGAACGCGATGTCCTTGCTGCCCCACTGCTTCAGCGCCGCCGGGCTGATCATCACGCCCGACGGATGCGCGAGATCGTTGATGAACGCGGAAAACGGCTCCTTCAGCGTGATGCGCGCCGTGTAATCGTCGACGGCCTCGGTCTTCGCGATGATGCTGTAGAGGCCGTAGCGCTTGAGCTTGTTCGCAGGATCGGTCACGCGGTCGAAGTTCACCTTGACGGCCTCGGCATTGAAATCGGTGCCGTCCTGGAACTTGATGCCTTGCTTCAGCTTGATCGTGTACGTCAGCCCGTCGTTGCTGGCCGTGTAGCTTTCCGCCAGCACCGGGATCAGCTTCATGTCCTTGTCGAAGCCGAAGAGCCCTTCGTAGAACGATTTCGCCATCGCCTGCGACAGCGTGTCGTTCGCGTCGTACGGATCGGTCGTCGTGAACGTCGACGCCACGGCGAACACGACGTCCCTGGCAGCGTGCGCCGGTGCTGCCATGACGGCGGCGAGGAGTGCCGCGGTAAGCATGCGGAACAGCGATTTCATCGAAGACTCCTTGGATGCATTGACGCTGCGGTCGCGCGATTCAGTAGGGGCCGCCGACACGGTGCGTGGCGACGAAATGCCCGGGCGCCACCTCCGTCAGCGGCGGAACTTCGGGCTCGTTGCCGACGTCGCGGATCGGGCTCGGGATTTCCTCGGATGATAGCGCCCTTTGCCGGCGCCGCCGCGAGGGATCGGCGACCGGCACGGCGGCCATCAGCCTGCGCGTGTAGGGGTGCTGCGGATTTTCGAAAATCATCCGGCGCGGGCCGATCTCGACAATCTGCCCGAGATACATCACGGCGACGCGATGGCTGACGCGTTCGACGACCGCCATGTCGTGCGAGATGAACAGGTACGAGACGCCGAATTCGCTCTGCAGATCGAGCAGCAGGTTGACGATCTGCGCCTGGATCGAGACGTCGAGTGCGGAAACCGCTTCGTCGGCGACAATGATGCGCGGATTGAGCGCAAGCGCACGCGCGATCGCGATTCGTTGCCGCTGTCCTCCCGAGAACTCGTGCGGATAGCGGCGCGCATGTTCGCGGGTGAGTCCGACGTGCTCGAGGAGCGACGCGACGCGCTCCTCGGCTTCGCGTCCGCTCGCGAGGCCGTGGATGTACAGCGGCTCGGCGATCGAGAAGCCGACCGTGAGCCGGGGATCGAGCGACGCGAACGGGTCCTGGAAGATCATCTGAATGTCGCGGCGCAGCGGACGTAGCGCACCGTCGCGAAGCTTCGCGATGTCCCGGCCTTCGAACTCGATGCTGCCGCCCACGATATCGACGAGCCGCAGCAGCGACCTGCCGGTCGTCGATTTGCCGCAACCCGATTCGCCGACCAGCGCGAGCGTTTCCCCGGCCGCGAGATCGAAACTCACCTGCTCGACGGCATGCACGCGCCGGCGCACGCGACCGAGGAAGCCCGACTTGACGTCGAAGCGCGTCGTCAGTTTTCGGACGGACAACAACGGCGCGGCATCGCGGCGGTGCGAGGCGGCGCGCACGCCGGACGATAGAGGTGCCGTGGCGGACGGCGCTGACGCATCGTTGGATGCCGGCAACGGGAATTTCCGCGGCGCATCTTCGCCGCGTAACGCGCCGAGCTTCGGCACGGCGGCGAGCAGTGCGCGCGTATACGGTTGCGCGGGTGCCTTGAATATCGTTTCCACCGCACCTTCCTCCACCTTTTCGCCGCCATACATCACGACGACCCGATCCGCGACCTCCGCCACGACGCCCATGTCGTGTGTGATGAACATCACCGCCATGC
>JALYSS010000062.1 GCA_030854685.1 Pseudomonadota bacterium
GCCGGCGGCGTCGGCTCGCTTGCATCAAACGAGCCCGTGCGCACCACAGGCAGCAAGCTCAACTACGCGACGACGCTATTCGACTACATTCGCCGCGCGATGCCGTTCAATGCGCCGAAGTCGCTCAGCGATGACGAGGTTTACGCACTGACGGCATACGTGCTGAACCTGAACGACATCCTGCCGGCCGACGCATCGCTCGATCGCCAATCGATTCTCGACGTGAAGATGCCGAACCGGGACGGCTTCACGACGCAGCATGGGCTCTTGCGCATCGACGGCAAGCCGGACACGCACGCGAGCGCGTGCATGCACGATTGCGTCGCCGAGGTTCGGCTCGGGTCGCGAATCCCCGACTATGCGCGCAACTCGCATGGCGACCTCGCATTGCAGACGCGGCGTTGGAGTGCTGCATCCGCGTCGCCATCGGCCGCATCCGCCACCGAAACGACGCCCCCCGCGGAACTCGCGAAACGGGGGGATGCATGGCATGCCATGGCATCGTCAAGGGCGTGATCGGACCGGCCTTCGCGGATGTGGCACGTCGCTACCACGACGAGACCGACGCGGAAGCCCGACTCGTCAGGAAAGTGGAGCAGGGCGGGTCCGGTGCGTGGGGCAGCGCGCCGATGCCCGGCCAGACGCACATGGGTGATTCCGACGTGCGTGCGATCGTTCGCTGGATTCTCGGCGGTGCGATGCAATGACTCTGAGCCCAACGTTTACAATGGCCGCAATCTTGAAAGCAGCAGGAGAGCTTCGATGAACACAAACCGCAGGCGGGCGCTGAAAGCCGGAAGCGCCTGGACGCTCGTGACGCTCGTGGCCGCGGCCGGGTGGCTGAAACCGGGCAATGCGATCGCGGACGGCTGGAACAAAGCGGCGTTCGACACGCATTCGATGGACGAGACGATGAAGGCGCTGGGCGGCAGCACGCCGGTGCCGAGCAAGGACATCGTGTTTTTCTCGACACCCGACATCGCCGAGAACGGTGCGGTCGTGCCGATCGGCATCACGAGCAACGTGCCGAAGACCGAATCGATCGCGATCCTGATCGAGAAGAATCCGAACATGCTGGCCGCCGTGTTCGACATTCCGCCCGGCACCGACCCGTCGCTGTCGACGCGGACCAAGATGGGTCAGACGTCGAACGTCTATGCGCTCGTGAAGGCGGACGGCAAGTATTACGTTACCTCGAAGGAAATCAAGGTCACGCTCGGCGGCTGCGGCGGCTGAAGCTGCAGCGGCAATCCGCGACGCGCGTGGACGCGAAGGAGAATACGATGGCAGATCCGATGAAAATCCGGGCGAATCGAATGGGCGATTCGACCGAGGTCAAGGTGTTGATGAGTCACGAGATGGAGTCCGGCCAGCGCAAGGATGCGCAGGGCAAGACAATCCCGGCATGGTTCATCCAGAACGTCAAGGTCACGCACAACGACACCGTCGTTCTCGCGGCACAATGGGGGCCGGCCGTGTCGAAAAATCCGTTCCTGTCGTTCAAGTTCAAGGGCGGCGCTGTGGGCGACAAGGTGAAGATCACATGGACCGACAATCACAACGATACGCGGACCGACGAGGCCACGATTGCCTGACCTGGTACGCCAACCCATAAGTTTCGCTATGTTCGACGTGCCCCGCATCGCCGATTGCCTTGTCGCTCATCCTCGCCATAGCGATGGCTATGACTGCGGTTCGCTTCGCGCACTCGGCGCGCGGATGCGCGTCTTGGCGTGTACGCAAACTTATGGGTTGGCGTACTAGCCGCGGCAGATACCAGGCGCTGATCCGCTGTACGCGAATCAGGCAGCACTGCCTGGTCCGCACTTTTGGAGGAGAAACCAGCATGCCAAGCACGATGCGGCGAACGCTCGCGACGGGTCTGGCCGCAAGCGCGCTCGTCGCCGTCGTGGGCGGCGCGCTCGCGCAGTCGACGACCGACGAAATCGCCAGGTACCGCGAAGCGCTCCAGGACGGCAATCCCGCCGAGTTGTGGGAGGCACGTGGCGAGGAGATGTGGACCAGGCCGCGCGGTCCGAAGCAGGTGTCGTTCGCCTCCTGCGACCTCGGATTGGGACCCGGCGTCGTGAAGGGCGCGTACGCCAGGTTGCCGCGCTATTTCCCGGACGCCGGGCGCGTCATGGATCTCGAAACGCGACTCGTCTGGTGCATGGTGAACCAGCAGGGTTACGCGGAAGCCGACGCGCTGAAGAACAAGTTCGGCAACGGCAGTGCGCACCGGTCCGACCTCGAGACGCTTGCCGCCTACGTCACGTCGCAATCGCGCGGCGTGACGATGAATGTCGCGCTTGACGAACCGCACGTGCACGACATGTATCGGCTCGGCGAGAAGATGTTCTACTACCGCGGTGGTACGCACGACTTCTCCTGCGCGACCTGCCATGGCGATGACGGCAAGCGCATCCGGCTGCAGGACTTGCCCAATCTCACGACGGTCGAAGGCGCGCAAAAGGCCTACACGACGTGGCCCGCCTACCGGGTGTCGCAAGGCGAGGTGCGCACGTTCCAGTGGCGTCTCAACGACTGCTTCCGCCAGCAGCGTTTTCCCGAGCTCGAGTTCGGCTCCGATGCGTCGATCGCGCTGACCGCCTATCTCGCGGGTCGCGCGAACGGCGCCGAATATAACGGACCCGCGATCAAGCGCTGAACGGAGATGGATGACATGCGTATGAGCATCGCCGGGCCGTCCCAAGATGCGAATTGCTCCCCCTCAGGGGGCAGCGCAGCGGCCGAAATGGCCAATGCGGCCGCAAGCGTGGGGGTCGTATGAGCATCGCCGGGCCGTCCCAAGATGCGAATAGCGCCCCCGTCGGGGGCAGCGCAGCGGCCGAAATGGCCAATGCCGCCGCAAGCGTGGGGGTTGTGTGAGAATTCTCGGGCGTTGTCTTGCGGGCGGCGTGAGCGTGATGATCGCCGCCGGCGCGCTGCATGGCTGCGCAAGCGCGCCGCTGGACCGGGACTTCGGCGATCGCGCAGCGGCCATGCTGAAGTCGTCGTTCAAGGCGCACGGGCAGGCGAAGCTCGATCGTCTCGACCAGGACGAGACGCAGCGGCTCTGCAGCGAATATGCGGGTCGCCCGCTACCGGCGTCGGTGGTCGAAACGATCCAGCAGGCGAATCTCGCGACGATCCGCTATCCGGCCGACGGCAAGCTCGTTGGCGACTGGAAGAGTGGCGAGAAAATCGCGCAAAGCGGCCAGGGATTCCAGTATTCGGACGATCCGAAGAAGGCGGCGGGAGCGAACTGCTACGCGTGTCACCAGTTGTCGCCGCAGGAGCTTTCGTACGGCACGATCGGTCCGTCGCTCTATCGCTTCGGCAAGCAGCGCGGGTTCACCGACGAAACGCGCAAATACGCGTGGGCCAAGATCTACAACGCCGAAGCATTCGCCGCGTGCTCGAACATGCCGCGCTTCGGGCATCGCCATATCCTGACCGAGCAGCAGATCCGCGACGTCGTCGCGCTGCTGGTGGACCCCGCTTCTCCGGTCAATCAGTGAACGTCGCGCGCGAGCGCCCGGAGCCGGCGATCCGATGAGGCGTCGCGAATTCCTGCAGGCGCTCGCCGCCGCGTCGGTGGCAGGGTTGCCCGTCGATGCGGCGCATGCGGCGGACGACATCGATGGCGAGCGCTTCTACGGCGCGCTGCGGCCGTTCGGCAACGTCGCGCTGCTGCACCTCACCGACTGCCACGCGCAATTGCGTCCGACGTTCTTTCGCGAGCCGAGCGTCAACCTCGGCGTCGGGGACGCCAGGGCCAAGCCGCCGCACCTCGTCGGCGAAGCGCTGCTGCGTCATTTCGACATCGAGCCGGGCACTCGCGATGCGCACGCGTTCACCTATCTCGATTTCGGGCGTGCCGCGCGCGCTTACGGTGCGATGGGCGGCTTCGCGCATCTGGCCACGCTCGTGAAGCGGTTGCGCGGCGATCGACCCGGCGCGCTGCTGCTCGATGGCGGCGACACGTGGCAGGGTTCCGCGACGTCGCTATGGACGAAGGGCCAGGACATGGTCGACGCCGCGAAGCTCCTCGGCGTCGACGTCATGACCGGCCACTGGGAATTCACGTACGGCGCGGCGCGCGTGAAGGAAGTCGTCGCCAGGGATTTCGCCGGTCACGTCGATTTCATCGCGCAGAACGTGCGCACGGCCGACTTCGGCGATCCGGTCTTTCCGCCGTATGTGATCAAGACCATCAATGGCGTTGCCGTCGCGATCATCGGACAGGCGTTCCCGTACACGCCGATCGCCAATCCGCGCTACTTCGTGCCGGAGTGGACGTTCGGCATCCAGGAAGAGAGCCTGCAGAAGGCGATCGACGACGCGCGCGCGAAAGGCGCGCAGGCAATCGTCCTGCTTTCGCACAACGGCATGGACGTCGATCTCAAGCTCGCATCGCGCGTGGCGGGTCTCGACGTCATTCTGGGCGGGCATACGCACGACGGCGTGCCGCAGCCGACGCGAGTTGCGAACCACGGCGGCAAAACGCTCGTTACCAACGCCGGCAGCAACGGCAAGTTCCTTGGCCTGCTCGAGTTCGACGTGAGGAACGGCAAGGTGGCAGACGTTCGCTATCGCCTGGTGCCGGTCTTCGCGAACCTGCTTTCGCCGGATCGCGACATGGACGCGTTGATCACGAAGGTCCGTGCGCCGTTCGAAGCGAAGCTCGGCGAGAAGCTCGCCGTGACCGGGCAGCTGTTGTATCGGCGCGGCAACTTCGACGGCACGTTCGACCAGCTGCTGCTCGACGCGCTGATCGCCGAAAAGGAGTCCGAAATCGCGTTCTCGCCGGGCTTCCGCTGGGGGCCGACGCTGTTGGCCGGCGATCCGATCCGCTACGAGGACCTGGTCGACCAGTCGGCGATCACCTATCCGTACGTGACGGTGTAGATAATGTCTGGCGAGACGATCAAGACGATCCTCGAGGATGTCGCCGACAATCTTTTCAATCCCGATCCGTATTACC
>JALYSS010000293.1 GCA_030854685.1 Pseudomonadota bacterium
GGCAGGCGTCGAACAGTCGCCGGTTCGCCGCCACCACGCGCTGTGCGGCGGCGACGTCGAGCGGCATCGTCGCGACGGAAGGATCGAGGTGGCCGCGGTGCAGGTCGATGCCGATAACCGCCGCGCGTACCGTGTCGACACCAGGATTCATCGTAGTGGAGAAATCATCAATGCAGGGAAAGTGCAGCGCGGAGGATGACGTGGCGTGCGCTTTCGATACGCCATTGCACGGTCCGCATGACGTGGCGCCCCGCCTTACGACCCCCCTGAAAGGGCACACATGACAGCGGCTCGAGAGAATCGGCTCTGGGGGATGTTCATCGACGGCATTTATCGACCTTCGCAGTCAGGCAAGGTTCTGGCCGTCGAAAATCCCAAAGATGGCACGATCGTCGGCGAGGTCGCAGAGGGCGATGCGGCCGACATCGACGAAGCCGTCGTTGCGGCGGATCGCGCGCTTTCACCGTGGTCCTCCTTGTCGGGTGCCGAACGGGGCGATCTCATGCATTGCGTCGCGGAGGTGTTGACGCGCCGTCTCCCGGAGCTCGTCGAGATCGAAATCGACCAGATCGGCCGGCCGCGCCGCGAGATGTCGGCGCAGCTTGCGCGCCTGCCGGAGTGGTTCAGGTATTTCGGTGCGGTGGCCCGGACCCATGAAGACACGGTGCCGCCGTTCGGGGGAAATTTCCTGAACTACACCCGGCGCGTGCCGCTCGGCGTCGTCGGCCATATCACGCCCTGGAATCATCCGTTGCTGATCCTGACCAAGAAGGTCGCCCCATCGATGGCCGCCGGGAACACGATGGTCGTGAAGCCGAGCGAGCTCGCGCCTGTTACTGCGCTGATGCTTGGCGAGGTGCTGAAGGACGCCGGGATTCCCGATGGCGTTTACAACGTTGTCCCGGGCTTCGGTGCAACGGCGGGCGCGGCGCTGGTCGCGCATCCGAAAGTCCGCAAGATCGACGTCACCGGCGGCACGCAGACGGGCAAGGCAGTGGCCGCGATGGCCGGACGCAACCTCACGCGGGTCGCAGCCGAGCTGGGCGGCAAGGCGGCGGTCATCGTGTTTCCGGACGTCGCAATCGACCGCGGCGTCGCCGCGAGCCTGTTCGCCGCCTTCATCGCCACCGGGCAGACATGCGTCCAGGGTGCGCGATTGCTGGTGCACCGCTCGATCCACGACCAGGTGGTGAGCGAGCTCGTTCGGCGCGCCAACCTCATTCGCGTCGGAGACCCGCGCGATCCGCGCACGCAGATGGGCCCGCTGATCTCCGCGAAGCAGCGTGGCATCGTCGAGCAATACGTGAGGATTGGTATCGACGAGGGCGCGACGCTGGCCGCCGGCGGGCGGCGACCGGAGGGCCCTGCCTTCGATTCGGGCTACTACTATTTGCCGACCGTATTCACGAACGTGTCGGACCAAATGCGAATCGTGCAGGAAGAGATCTTCGGACCCATCGTCTGCGTGATTCCATTCGATACCGAAGACGACGCGATCGCTATTGCCAATGGAACGCCGTACGGGTTGGCCACCAGCGTCTGGACGCGCGATCTCGCGCGTGCTCACCGCGTCGCCGGCGCGCTGGAGTGCGGAATCGCGTGGATCAATGATCATCACCGCATCGATCCGTCATCGCCGTGGGGTGGATTCAAGATGAGCGGCATCGGTCGCGAAAACGGTCTCGTCGCTTACGAGGAATACACGCAGATCAGGAACGTGATCGTGAACCTCGCGGACGAGCCGTTCGACTGGTACGCCGAGGACGGCCAGGAAAAAAGATATAGCTGAAGAGCAGGAGGCCAGCGCAAGAGCAGGGCGCCGAACACCGGGCCTGCGCGTCACTCATCGATCGACGTCTCGCTGCCCTCGTTGCGCCGCACGCGGATCCTCCACCTGCGCGAAGATCGCGCGCTGCGGCACGAACCAGGCGGCGATCAGCGTCAGCGCGCCAAAAATGGCCAGCGCCATGAAGACGTACTGCAGCCCGGCGCCGAGCGCACTCAGAACGGCGGCGTGTTGCGCTGCCGGAATCGTGCCGGAGGCACCGTTATCAAACATTTGATGCACCGCTTCGATGGCGGCCGACCCACCCTCCGATCCCGAGAAGCGCCGGTGCAAGCTGGTGTTGAGCACCGCACCGAGCGCGGCCGCGCCAAACGTGCTGCCGAGCATGCGCGCGAAGATGTTGGAGGCGGTCGCGCTGCCACGATTCGCCCACGGCACGCTGCCCTGGATGAGAATGATGAAGGTCGTATTCAGGAGTCCCATGCCGAAACCGATGATGAACGATCCGACACCCACCCAGACGGGGCCCGAGCCCGACGCCATTGCCGCGAGCACCATGGCGCCGACGAAAAGCAGGCCGCCGCCGAGTCGCACGGTGCCGCGCGCTTCGAAGGCACGGAGGAACCGGCCCGAGAGCGTCGAGGCGAGTGGCCAGCCGACGGACATGGCAGTGAGCGCGAAGCCGGCGACGATGGCCGAGCGTCCGAGGACGCCCTGCACGTAGATCGGCACGAACGAGGTCACGCCGATGATCGCCGCGCCGGCGAACAGCGCGCTGGCGTTGACGCTGGCGATCAGCGGCGCGCGCCACAGCGCGAGATCGATCATCGGCTCGGGGGCGCGTCGCTCGCGGGCCATGTAAAGCGCGAACGCGCCGGCGCACAGCCCGACGAGCAGCAGCGTCTGCAGCGAGCCCCACGGCCAGCCGACGCCACCCTCCATCACCGCGACGAGAAGCGCTGCGATCGCCACGCAGAACAGGCCGACGCCGGCGTAGTCGACCGCGTGCGGCCGATGCTCGACGTCCTCGCGCAGGAAAAGCGTCAGCCCCACGATCGTGAGAATCCCGACGGGCACGTTGATCCAGAAGATCCAGTGCCAGGACAGCACTTCCACGATGAGGCCGCCGGCGAGCGGTCCGACAATGGCCGCAAAACCCCAGACGCTCGACAGCCAGCCCTGCACGCGAGGTCGTTCGCGTGGCTCGTACAGGTCGCCGACGATGGTGGTGGCGACCGGCTGGATCGACCCGGCTCCAAGGCCCTGCAGCAGCCGGAACGCGATCAATGCCGGCATCGACCACGCAAAGCCGCACAGCGTCGATCCGACGAGAAAGACGATGATGCCGCCGATGAGGACCGGACGGCGTCCGTAGAGATCGGCAAGCTTGCCAAAGACGAGGATCGTCACCGCCTGCGTCAACAGGAAGCCGGAAAAGACCCAGGTGTAATAGGAAAAGCCGCCGAGCTTGCCGACGATCTGCGGCAGCGCTGTCGCGACGATCGTGACCTCCACTGCGGCCATGAACAGCGCCAGCATCACGCAGCCAAGAACGACAGGACGACGGGACCGCACGCCGGTCATCGTATCCGGGTGCGTCGCATTCGCGTCATTGGCGCCGCGCTCCGCATCTTCCGATGCGCTGCGCACCGGCCGCCTCGTGATGTGTACACGTTGTCGATGGTGTGCGTGTGACGGTTGTCTGAAACATTTACAAAGGTCTGTGGAGGACAGCTGTAATGTACTGATAAATAATACAGTTTCTCGATGGCCCACCGCTTGCTTTCCAGCCCTCCGGGAGGATCATCATCATGCGACACAAAAGTCTTGCACCGTCGTTCATCGCGGCACTCGTCATCGGCGCCGCTTCGCACGCTCAGGCGATCCCGGTCACATTCAACTTCGATTCGGTCGCGCCCCACGATAATGTCGCGGAGGCCTTCGGGCTCGGCAAAACCGGCGGAAATACCGAGATCGCGACCAACATGAACGGCGTGCTGGACGCTGCATTGGGCTTGGGCACCTCGACGGTGAGCGTGTCGGGCGCGCTGGCGACGTCGACGTACAACGGCGAAGGTCATGTGAATGGCGATACGCTGGGAACGTCCAACGGGGGCGTGCATGATGCTCCGGCGTACACCGACCGGTTCATCATGAACGACGATTTCAAGATTTACGGTTCAACGGCGGCGGACCGGTTCTCGTTCACGTTCACGGGCTTCTACATCTATTCGGTATCGTTTGACTGGGAGATCTTCCCGGACGCCACTTGCCCGGCGTCGACTTCGTCAACGGCTTGCGCGAACAATCCATCCAACAGCAACTATCCCGATATCGCGTTGCTGGCCGATGGTGTCGGCGTATGGTCCACGCTCGCGTCAACGCCTGTTTCCGGGGACAAGGATCCGCAAGCGTTGGGGCACTTGTCGACACTCAGCCTCGCTGGCGCCAGCCAGCTGACGTTTGTCGACTGGCCGGCGGAGATCGGCATCGACAACGTAATCATCGACGGCTGTACGATCAAATCGCCCGATTGCCTGCGCAGACAAGACGTCCCTGAGCCTGCGATGTTGCTTCTGCTCGCTGCATCCGCGCTCGCCGCATGGGGTGCTACGCGCGGCGGCCGCCGGATCACTTGGCGTCATCCAAAATGACGGCCGCGCGAACCGGCGCGGCTTAAGTTCACCCGGTGAAGATTGCCGATCGGCGCTTGCCGTAACCGCGGCCGGCGCTTTCAAGCCCGACGCCGACCCACTGAGGTGCGCAGCGCGAATGCGCATCCGGCCGCGAGTGCCGCCGCGGCTGCCGAACACGCGAACGCGGCGGCAGGGTTGAAGCGCTCGAGCAGGACGCCGCCCAGCACATTCCCCACGCCGATGCCACTGACGATAAAGGTGGCGGACCACGTGAATGCTTCCGTCGCATACCGGGCCGGCGCGTACGACGAGATCAGCAGCGTGACGATGGTCAGCGACGGTGCGATGCAGAGCCCCGCGAGGAACGCGACGAGCGCGAGCCAGCCGGCCGAAGTAATCACCGCTTGCGCGACAAGCGGAAGCACCAGCATGCCGAGCACCCGGCGAAGCTGCCGCTCATGCGCGAGCGCGACGTTCAGTCCGCCATAAATCAATCCGCCGATGGCGCTGCCAATGGAGTTGGTTGCAATCAACAGACCGGCGAGCGGCGGTCTATGCGCCTGCGCAGCGAACCCCGGATAGCCAACTTCGAGCAGACCGAGACTCGAGGCGAGCAGAAACGTCGTCGCGAATACCGCGAGCAAACGCCGCTCGGTGAGCGGCCCGAGGAGGCGGCGTTTTGCATGCGGATCGTGACGCCAGTACCGCAACGCGGGTGACGCGACGAACACCGGCACCGCAAGTGTCGTGAATACGAATGCCGCGCCGAACGCGAGCGCCGGGGACCCGACGACGAGCAGCAACGCGATCAGCGCCGGGCCGACCGTGAATGCGAATTCGACGAGCACGGCGTCGAGCGCGAACGCGGTCGTCCGTTCGGACTCGTCGTCAAAGCGATAGCGCCACATCGTGCGGGTCAGCACCGAAATGGGTGGCGAGAACGCGCCCGCGATACCGGCGACGAGCCATAGCATCGGCGTCGTGAGGGCGAGCGGCTTCGCGAGCCATAGCACGAGCAACGCGGCCGGACATCCGATGCCCGTGACGAGCAGCGCCGCACGTGCGCCATGCCGATCGATCCAGCGACCGACGAGAGGCGCCGTGACGGCGGACGCGCCCAGATACGAACCCACGGCGGCGCCGGCTGCGGCGAACGAGCCGGTGAGCGCGCGCACGTGCAGCAGCATTCCAAGCGTCACCGTTCCGAGCGGCATGCGTGCGAGCACGGCCATCACGAGCAGGCGCGCGACGTCGGGAAGCCGAAAGAAGGACGCGTATCGCGCAACCGCTGCATCGAGCATCGTAGGCGGTCGCGTAGCGGAATGAAGCGTCAGTAGACGACTTGCACGTTCTCCGGCGCGAGCCAATCGCGCAGCCGGTCGATCAACGCATCGTCAGGCGTTACGCGCCAGGCTTCGGGCAGATCGACTTCGCCGCCGATGCGGTCATTGACGTAGCGAACGGTGATCGGCAGCGTACCCGGGCGAAACGGCGTCAGGATTTCCGCGAGCCGGCCGGCGGAGGCATTGCCGTTGAAGGCGAGGCGCAACCCCTTGGCCCAGCGCTTGCGAACGGCGGCGAGATCGAAGACATTTTCCGCGATGATGCGCAAGCCCTGCGCTTCGCCGTCGTCGCTCATCCGCTGCATCGCGCGGATTTCCATGATCACGAGCTGGTCCTCGCGCAGCAAGGTGCGCGCGGCGTCGAACGTTTCGCTGTAGACCATGACTTCGACGCGGCCCTTGCCATCGTCGAGCGTGACGAACGCCATCTTGCCGCGTCGGCTCGTCTGGGTGCGCAGCGCCGTGACAATGCCCGCGACCAGCACGCGATCGTTTTTCGGTTGCAGGCTGGCAAGCGATGTCCGCACGATCGGCGCGAGCTCGGCGGCGTACGCTGCGAAGGGATGCCCGCTCAGGTAGAAGCCGAGCGACGACTTTTCGTGCACCAGCCGCTCGCCTTCGGTCCAATCGCGCACGACGCCTTTCGTCGGCATGCGCGGTGCGGCTTCGTCACCGAACAGCGATACCTGCGATGCCGTCGCCGCGAAGCGCTCTCCCGCGTCCAACGCGAGACCGACCGATGCGAAGAGCGCCGCACGGCGGCGATCGATCGCATCGAAGGCGCCTGTCCGCACCAGCGCCTCGACGACGCGCCGGTTGACGATGCGATTGTCGATGCGGCGACTGAAGTCGAAGAGGTCGGTGAACGGTCCTCCGGCATCGCGCGCGGCGACGATCGCCTCGATCGCCGCTTCACCGGTGCCCTTGATGCCGCCAAGACCGTAACGAATGCTGCACGAATCGACGGGCTCGAAGCGATACCGCGAAGTGTTGACGTCGGGCGGCAGGATCGCGACGCCCTGCGCGAGCGCGTCGTCGTAGAGCGCCTTCACCTTGTCGGTGTCGTCCATGACGAGCGACAGGTTGGCTGCCATGAATGCCGCCGGGTGATGCGTCTTGAAATACGCGGTCTGGTACGCGATCAGCGCGTACGCGGCCGAATGCGACTTGTTGAAGCCGTAGCCCGCGAACTTCTCCATCAGATCGAAGAGCTGCACGGCCTTGTTGCGCGCGAGGCCGTTTTCCTCCGCGCCCGAAACGAAGATGTCGCGGTGCTGCGCCATCTCCTCCGGCTTCTTCTTGCCCATTGCGCGGCGCAGCAGGTCGGCGTTGCCCAGCGTGTAACCGCCGATTACCTGCGCGATCTGCATGACCTGTTCCTGATACACCATCACGCCGCACGTCGGCTCGAGGATCGGCGCAAGCCGCGGGTCGAGATACTCGACGCGCTCGCGGCCGCTCTTGCGCGCGTTGTAGTCGGGAATCAGCTCCATCGGTCCCGGCCGATACAGCGCGACGAGTGCGATGATGTCCTCGAAGCGCGTCGGCTGCGCCTGCTGGACGAGATCGCGCATGCCGCGCGATTCGAACTGGAACACGGCCGTCGTATTGGCCTTGCGGAAGATGTCGAACGTGTGCGCATCGTCGAGCGGCAGCGTTTCGAGCGCGATCTTCGCTTGCGGGTCGAGCTTTCGGATGTAACGCAGCGTCCAGTCGAGGATCGTGAGCGTCGTGAGCCCGAGAAAATCGAACTTGACGAGGCCGATCGCTTCCACGTCGTCCTTGTCGAACTGCGACACCGGCGTCTGCGCGCCCGGCTGGACGTACAGCGGGCAGAAATCGGTCAGCTTGCCCGGTGCAATGAGGACGCCGCCCGCATGCATGCCGACATTGCGCGGCAGCCCTTCGAGCTCGCACGCGAGCGACAGCAGTTCGCGGACCTCTTCCTCGTCCGCCTCGCGTTGATCGAGCAGCGGCTCCGCTTCGCGCGCATAGATGACGTTCGGTTCCCGTTCGCCGGTGCGACGTCGCAAGGTCACCGTCTTTCCCGGCTGGAACGGGATCAGCTTGGCGATGCCGTCGACGAACGAATAAGGCAGGTCGAGCACTCGCCCGACATCGCGCACGGCCGCCTTGGCCGCCAGCGTGCCGAACGTCGCGATCTGCGACACCGATTCGGCGCCATATTTGTTCTTCACGTATTCGATGACGCGATCGCGGCCGTCCTGGCAGAAATCGATGTCGAAGTCCGGCATGGAAACGCGATCGGGATTCAGGAACCGCTCGAAGAGCAGCGCGTAGCGCAACGGATCGAGATCGGTGATGCCGAGCGAATACGCGGCGAGCGAACCGGCGCCCGATCCGCGGCCCGGGCCCACGGGTACGCCATGGCTCTTCGCCCAGTTGATGAAATCGGCCACGATCAGGAAGTAGCCCGAAAAGCCCATCTGCACGATGGTCTTCGCTTCGAAGTCGAGACGCGCCGCGTATTCCGGACGGCGGCGTTCGCGCAGAGCCGCGTCGGGATAGAGTTGTGCGAGCCGACGCTCGAGGCCATTGGCGGCCTCCGCACGAAGATGATCGTCGAGCGAGATGCCGGCCGGCGTCGGGAATTGCGGCAGGTGGTTCTTCCCGAGCGGGATCGACAGGTTGCAGCGCTGCGCGATGGCAACGCTGTTCGCGAGCGCCTCCGGCAGGTCGGCGAACTTCGAGGCCATCTGCGCTTGCGTCAGGAAATACTGCTGCATCGTGAAGCGGCGCGGGCGGCGGCTGTCGGAAAGCGTGTGCCCTTCCGCGATGCAGACGCGCGCCTCGTGCGCACGGAAATCGTCGGCGGTCAGGAACTGGATCGGGTGCGTCGCGACAATGGCCACGCCCACTTCGTGGCCGAGCGAGACCGTCGCCTGCACGAGCGCTTCCTCGTCGGCATGGCCCGCACGCTGCACCTCGAGCACATAGCGCTTGGGGAACCAGGCCGCCCATTCGCTCGCGATCCGTTTCGCGGCCGCGGTGTTGCCTTGCAGCAGCGCCTGTCCGACATCGCCATCGCGCGCACCCGACAATGCGATGAGGCCTTGCGTGCCGTCGTCGAACCATGCGCAGTCGAGCTCCGCGCGGCCGCGATGCTGATGCGTCAGGTACGCGCGCGACAGCCAGCGGCAAAGCCGCAGGTAACCTTCACGGGTCGCGGCGAGCAGCAACGCGCGCGTCGGTTGTTCCGGTTCCCTGTCATTGGAAATCCAGACGTCGCAACCGGCGATCGGTTTGATGCCGCGGGTCCGTGCGGCGCGATAGAACTTGATCAGGCCGAACTGATTGGCGAGATCGGTGAGTGCCAACGCCGGCATCCGGTCGACTGCCGCGGCGTCGATCGCATCGTCGATGCGAACCGATCCGTCCGCGATCGAATACTCGCTGTGCAGTCGCAGGTGGACGAAGCCGGGAGATGACATGAGACGCGCTGATCCGATGGTAGAATTCTACTCCGCCAACGTCGCCGATCCGCACGAAAATTCGTGAGCGCAGCGCGCACACCGCCACCGATTGCGCAGCGATTCGATACGCGCATCATCGCGTGCGCAATCGCCGTCGCCGTGATCACCAGCGGCTGCGCGATCGCACCCGTCGGTCCCGCGCAACCATCCGCTCCACCAGCGCCTTCCGCGCCGCCGTTACCGCGCAACGCGGAGCCGCCGCCGCCGCCGATCAACCTGTCCGGGTTTCCATTGCCGTATCGACAAGGCTATGCCGACGGCTGCGCAAGCGCTTCGAGTGCCGAGCGCAAGGACGCCGCGCGCTTTTCCGGCGATCCAAACTATCGCACGGGCTGGCAGGACGGCGTGGCACTTTGCCGCAGAAAGTAGCGGGCCGCGCGTTCAACCGCGTCTCGCGCACCACGTGGAATCATGCCGAGGGTCCTCAAGCCATCGGCTTCGCACTTCGTCGATGTGCGCGGCGCGCGCCATCATGTGCTGACCTGGGGTGATCCGCAATCGCCGCCGCTCATCCTGCTGCATGGCTGGATGGATGTTGGCGCATCGTTTCAATTTCTTGTCGACGCGCTCGCAGACGACTGGTATGCGATCGCGCCGGACCTGCGCGGCTTCGGAGGCTCGGCCTGGCAGGCGCAGGGCTACTGGTTCTACGACTACATCGCCGACCTCGAGGCGCTCCTCGATCGATTCGCGCGCGATCAGCCCGTGCGACTCGTCGGACACAGTTTGGGCGGCAACGTCGTCATGCATTACGCGGGAGTGCGCGCTGCACACGTGCAGGGCATCGTCTCGCTGGAAGGTTTCGGCATTCCCGCCGAATCGCCGGACGACGCGCCGCACAAGCTCGCCGCGTGGCTCGATGCACTCGCGAATCCGCCGCAATTCAAACCATATGCGAGTGTCGGTGACGTCGCGGATCGCCTGCAGAAGAACAATCCGCGGCTGCCACGCGGCAAGGCGGAGTTCCTCGCGCAGCATTGGGCGGCCGTGATGCCGGACGATCGCGCGGAACTCGTGTCCGATCCGCGCCACAAGATGCCGTTCCCGACGGTCTATCGGATGGACGAGATATTCGCCGTGTGGCGCAACATCGCAGCACCCGTGCTGTGGGTTGCAGCGGAGGAATCGGAAATACCGCGCTGGCTCGATCGCCACCCTGAAGGGGAGATGGGCGCCGACGGTCTTGATGGCGTGCGACGCCGGCTCGCCGAGGTTCCGAACGGACGCCTCGTGACCGTGCCGCGCGCCGGCCACATGCTGCACCACGATCAGCCTGCGAAAGTGGCGGCGCTGATCGAGTCGTTTCTCACCGCCGCTTGAGATTCGTCCCGTTCTGCGTGCATTCGCGGCGTGGCGCCTACGCGGCACTTGCGCTGCTGACCGTCGTCTGGGGATTGAACTGGATCGCGATGAAGGCGGCGCTGCTGCACGCGCATCCGCTCGAATTCAACATGCATCGCACGTGGCTCGCCACCGTCGTGCTGTTCGGCGTCCTGTTCGCGCGCGGTGGCCGGATGTGGCCGCAGAGTTGGCGCGCGGTGATCATCACGGCATTCTTCCAGACGACGATCAATTTCGGCGCGACGACGATGGCGGTCGCAGGTGGCGGCGCCGGACGCACGTCCGTCCTCGTGTTCACGATGCCGTTCTGGACGTTGCTGATCGCGTGGCCGGTGTTGCACGAACGCGTACGGCGCGTGCAGGCGGTCGCGATCGCGTTCGCGTTTGCCGGCTTGCTGCTCGTCGTCGAGCCGTGGGCGTGGGAAGGCGATCTCGGTCCGAAGCTCTGGGCCGTGTTATCCGGATTCGGCTGGGCCGCCGGCACCGTCGCGATGAAGTACTTCCAGCGCGACCGCGGCTTCGACATGCTGAGCTTCATCGCGTGGCAAATGCTGCTGGGCGTCCTCCCGCTCACCGTATTGCCATGGTGGTTCGGCGTGCCACCGACGCAATGGAGCGTCGCGCAAGCGGGGCTGGTGATCATCGTCGCTGTCGTGTCCACCGCTGGCGGGTTCCTCCTCTGGATGGAAATTCTCCGCTGGCTGCCGGCGGGTACCGCGTCGCTCAACATGTTCGCCGTTCCGGTGATTGCGCTCCTGTCGTCGATGGCGGTCTTCGGCGAGCGTCTTGCGGCGAACGAATGGGCGGGCATCATGCTGATCGGGGCCGGTCTCGGGCTGATCACGGTCCAGGCGCTCTTGCGGGGCCGACGAGGCGAACCGCTGCCGGCTGCACCGACTCCGCTGGACGGTGGCTAAGCGTCGGCGCGGCATTTTGGGACTTGGCTGCAACTGGTTGTATCCAAACGAATCCCGACGCCGACCGTTCGTCGCAAATGATAATAATTATTATTTACACGTGGGTGCTCCTTTGTTATGCTTCTTGTAACGGGCGACGCAGTCCGGCCGCCTGCTTCGCTGTGGAGCGCTTTTGGAATCGATCATGCGGATGAATTATTTCTCGATGCGGCGCTGGCTCGCGTTCGCGGTTGGGACGTTGCTCACGTCGCCGGCGCTCGCCGACGACGTGCCGCTCTTCAAGCTCGTTGCGCGCGACGGCGCGTTCACGCCGTCCGTGATCGAAGTTCCGGCGGACAAGCGCCTGCGCATCGAAATCACCAACGAAGGCAAGACGCCCATCGAATTCGAAAGTCGCGATCTCAAGCAGGAAAAGATCATTCCACCAGGCGGCAAGGCAACGGTCACGATCAACGCGATGAAGGCGGGTGAGTACAGGTTTTTTGACGAGTTCCACGAAAAGACCGGGCAGGGCAAGCTGGTCGCGAAATAGAGAGTCCAAGTCGAGCGGAACCCCATGGGAAACGCACTGTTCATCGTCTGGCGCGAATCGGCCGAGGCCATGCTCGTCGTCGGCATCCTGTATGCATGGCTCAAGCAGAGGCCGGATGCCGCGACGGGCATGCGGTATCTGTGGGGAGGCGTCGCGGCGGGCGCGGGGTTGGCGTTCGTGCTCGCGCTCATCATGCTGGGGATCGCGTCATCGCTTTCCGGCAGTGCGCTCGATTATTTCCAGCTGGCGATCGTGCTGGTGGCGTCGGGTTTGATCGTGCAGATGGTGTTCTGGATGCGTCGACACGGCCGCACGTTCAAGAAGGACCTCGAAGCGAACATGGCGCGCAGCGCACGCACCGCGAACTGGTGGGGACTGTTGATTGTCGTCGCGCTTGCGGTCGGCCGCGAAACCGCGGAGGCGGTGGTATTCCTCTACGGACTTGGCGCGGAGAAGGGCGGCATTACCAATTTGCCGGTCGTGCTGGTGCTCGGCATCGGTTTGGCGTTCGCCACGTTCTGGTTGCTGCAGCAGGGATCGCGCGTGCTGTCCTGGCGCGTGTTTTTCCGCGTGAGCGAAATGCTGCTGCTGCTGCTCGCCGGCGCGTTGCTCGTTTCCGGTATCGAAAAGCTGATCGCGCTCGACGTCGTGCCGGCACTCGTCGATCCGGTCTGGGATACCTCGCGCCTGCTCGATGATTCGGGCCGTCTCGGTGGATTGATCGCGTCGTTCACCGGTTACCGGGCACGCCCGGCACTCCTGCCGTTGCTCGTGCTGGCGGCGTACTGGATCACCGTCTGGACGTGCCTCAACCGCGCGGGATCCGCACCGGTGTCGGCCTCCGTGCCTGCGGCGGTTTCGCCCCCGGCTGAGCGCTTGCCGCGCGCCGAGCGCAACTGACCGTTCGGTACGCAGCCCGCCGCCGACGCCCGGGAGGCGTCGCGGCGCATCGCGGTAAAATGAACCACGCCGGCCGAAATGGCCGGCAATTCATTTCATGACCGCCGCGCCTCCCGACGTTTCCAAGCTTCGCATCGACCGCGACCTCGCGCCCCTACGGCGGCGCCGCCGGCGCAAGTGGGTCTGGCTTGCAATGCTCGCCGTGCTGATCGCGGGCGGCGCGGCGTGGTACCTGGCGCAGCCGCGCGCGCAAACGGTACAGACGACACCGATCGTCACGACGTATCCGTCGCAGCAATACGTCGTGCTGAATGCCACCGGCTACGTGGTCGCCCAGCGGAAGGCCGCCATCTCGACGAAGGCGACCGGCCGGCTCGAATGGCTGGGCGTTGCGGAAGGCTCGCGCGTCAAGGAGGGTGACCTCATCGCGCGCATCGACGATCGCGACGTTGTCGCGCAGTCGCAAAGCGCGCAGGCGTCGGTGCGCGCCGCGCGTGCAAATGTCCGGCAAAGTGAAGTCGAGCAGGAAAATGCGCAGGCCGAGTACCGGCGCAACGAGGAACTCGTCGGCAAGGGCTTCATTTCGCAATCGGCGCTCGATACCGCCAAGGCGCGGCTCGATCGCGCGCAAGCCGGTGTGGCGAGCGCGCAGGCCAATCTCAATGTGGCGCTTGCGAATGCGCGGAACGCCGAGGTCGCCGTCGACTATACCGCGATACGCGCGCCCTTCGACGGGGTGATTCTGTCAAAGAGCGCGAACGTCGGCGATCTCGTCACGCCGTTTTCCAACGCGACGGACTCGAAGGGGGCGGTCGTGTCGATGGCCGACATGAGCACGCTCGAGGTGGAAGCCGACGTGTCGGAATCGAGTCTCGCGAAAGTCCATGTCGGGCAGCCGGCAGAGATCGTTCTGGACGCGCTGCCGGACACGCGCTTTCGCGGTCACATCAACCGGATGGTGCCCACCGTCGATCGTGCGAAGGCGACGGTGATGACCAAGGTCAAGTTCGACGAGATCGATCCGCGCATCCTGCCGGAAATGAGCGCGAAGGTCAGTTTTCTCTCGCAGGACGTGACCGCCGAAGAGCAGAAGCCGCTGGTCGCGGTGAATCGCGACGCAATCGTGCAGCGTGCCGGGCACGACGTGGTTTTCGTGGTGCGCGACGGGCGCGCGGTCGCGGCGCCGGTCACGCGGGGCATGAAGATCGGCGACACGACCGCGATCCGCGGAGACGTAAAGGTTGGCGAGAAGGCCATTTCGAATCCCGCGCCATCGCTGGCAAGCGGCACGCTCATCAAGGCTGCCGCCAAATGACCGCCAACCTGCGCGAGGCGCCGCGATTGTCGCGCGTCGACGCAAGCGCCGCGGCGGACGCCGATCGCGAGCCGGGGGTACCGCTGGTGTCGATTCGCGACCTGTCGAAATATTACGTGCGCGGTGACCAGGTCATTCCGGTGCTCGTTGGCATCGATCTCGACGTCAGCGCGGGAGATTATGTCGCGCTGATGGGTCCGTCGGGATCCGGAAAGTCGACGTTGCTCAACATGATCGCGGGCATCGACAAGCCGTCATCCGGCGAGATCCGCGTCGCCGGCATCGACATCGCAAGGCTCTCGGATGCCGACCTCGCGCCGTGGCGCTCGGCGCACGTCGGCTTCATCTTCCAGTTCTACAACCTGATGCCCGTGCTGACCGCGTTCGGCAACATAGAGCTGCCGCTGCAGCTCACGTCGCTGTCGCGGAGCGAACGGCGCGAGCGCGTCGAAACGGCCCTCGCGCTCGTCGGACTGACGGATCGCGCGACGCATTTGCCGAACGAGCTGTCCGGCGGCCAGCAGCAACGCGTCGCGATTGCGCGGGCGTTGATCACGGATCCGACGCTGATCGTCGCCGACGAGCCGACCGGCGATCTCGATCGTACGACGGCGGGGGAGATACTCGGGTTGCTCGAGCGCCTGAACGACGAACTGGGCAAGACGATCATCATGGTCACGCACGACCCCAAGGCGGCGGACAAGGCGCATCGGCTCGTGCATCTCGAAAAGGGCGTCCTCGTCGACTGACAGATGAAACGTCCCCCCACGCTCGCTCCGCTCGCTGCCCCCCGAGGGGCTGGTCAGTCGGTCGGGGCGGCCCTTCCCAACTGACATGTTCGTTCCGCTGCTCGTCCTGCGCAACGCGTTTCGCCACAAGCTGCGCACGACGCTCACCATTGTCGGCATCATCGTCGCGATCACGGCGTTCGGATTGCTGCGCACGATCGTCGACGCGTGGTATGCCGGGGCCAATGCGAGCTCCTCGGCGCGCCTCGTGACGCGAAGCTCGGTGTCGCTGGTGTTCGCGCTGCCCTTGAATTATGCGCAAAAGATCCGCCAGGTGGAGGGTGTTTCCAGCGTCGCGTGGGCGAACTGGTTCGGCGGTGTCTACATCAACGAGCGTAATTTTTTCGCGCAGTTTGCGATCAGCGCGCCGACCTATCTCGCGATGTACCCGGAATTCGTGCTGCCGGACGATGAGCGCCGCGCGTTCCTTGCCGACCGCGTGGGCGCGATCGCCGGACGCAAGCTGGCGGACAAATACGGCTGGAAAGTCGGCGACCAGATTCCGCTGCGCGGGACGATTTATCCAGGAACGTGGACGTTCAATTTGCGCGGAATCTACGACGGCGCGGAAGAGGGCACCGACACGTCGACGTTCTTTTTCCACTTCGACTATCTGAACGAGTCGATCAAGCAGCAATTTCCGGGGCGCGGTGACCAGGCCGGCGTATTTATCGAGCAGCTAAGCAATGCCGATGACGCGGCCGCCGTGTCGCGGACGATCGACACGACTTTCAAGAACTCGCTCGCCGAAACGCTGACCGAGACGGAAAAGGCGTTCCAGCTCGGCTTCGTCGCCATGTCGGAAGCGATCCTGCTCGCGATTCAGGCGGTGAGCTACGTGGTCATCGTCATCATCATGGCCGTGATGGCGAACACGATGGCGATGACGGCGCGCGAGCGCTACGGGGAGTATGCGACGTTCAAGGCGCTCGGATTCAGCAACGGTTTCGTCGCGATGCTGATTTTCGCCGAATCCATGGGCATTGCGCTGCTGGGCGGTCTGCTGGGAATTGCGCTCACTTTTCCGCTGGCCGAAGCGTTCGCCAGCACGATCGGCTCGATCCTCGCCGGGTTCAAGGTGTCGCGGGATACCATCATGATGCAGCTCATTGCCGCGCTGGTCATCGGCGTCGTCGCCGCGGCGGTGCCTGCGTGGAATGCGGCGCGCGTGCGGATCGTCGACGGCTTGAGGGCGATCGGCTGACATGGCGATACCGCTCAATTACATCGCCCGGAATCTGGTCGCGCGTCGGCTGACGACGGCGCTCACGGCCGGGGGCATGGCGCTGGTGGTGTACGTGTTCGCCACTGTCCTGATGCTCTCGGCCGGGTTGGAGCAGACATTGATCGCAACGGGCCAGGCCGACAACGTCGTCGTGATTCGCCGCAGCTCGCAGACCGAGGTGCAAAGCGGCATTGCGCGCCTGCAGGCGGGGATTGTCGAGAGCCTCCCGCAAATCGCGCTTGCCGCGGATGGACGCCCGCTCGTCTCCAAGGAACCGGTCGTGCTGATCAACCTGCCCAAGCGCACGAGCGGCAAACCCGCCAACGTCGTGATACGCGGCGTGACGGCGGCCGGGCTCACGTTGCGGCCGCAAGTGAAGCTCGTCGAGGGACGGATGTTTCGACCGGGAACTGCGGAGGTGATCACGGGCCGCTCGATCGCTGACGGATTCCAGGGGGCAGCACTCGGCGAGACGCTGCGCTTCGCCTCGCGCGACTGGACGGTCGTCGGCGTTTTCGATGCCGGCCATACGGCCTACGATTCGGAGATCTGGGGTGACGCCGAGCAGATGTTGCAGGCGTTTCGCCGCACCGGCTACTCGTCGATCCTGTTCAAGCTCAATGACCCGAATCAGTTCGAAGCGGTGAAGTCGGCCATCGAAAACGATCCGCGGCTAACCCTCGAGGCCAAGCGCGAAACGCGCTTCTACGCGGAGCAATCGGAGGCGCTGTCGAAATTCATCAGCTACCTCGGCACAGCGATCTCGATCATTTTCTCGATCGGCGCGGTGATCGGGGCAGCGATCACGATGTATGCAAGCGTCGCATCACGCACGAACGAAATCGGGACGTTGCGGGCATTGGGATTCTCCCGTGCCGCGATTCTTTCGGCGTTTCTCGGCGAGGCGCTGCTGCTCGGCCTGATCGGCGGCATCGTCGGACTGGCCGCGGCATCCGTGATGCAGGCACTGTCGATCTCGACGACGAATTTCCAGACGTTCGCCGAGATCGCGTTCTCGTTCACGCTGACTCCCGGCATCGTCATCGCGTCGCTGACCTTCGCGCTGGCAATGGGCTTCATCGGCGGCTTCCTGCCCGCTGCGCGCGCAGCTCGGATGAAGATCGTCGACGCGTTGCGGGCAGCGTAAGTCCTCGATTGGCACAAACGCGCATGCCGAGCCGCATGCGGTACGTCACAAATATTCGGGCATGATCGTTACGGCGTAAGGCTGCAGCTCTTCGGTCCCCGGGGTGAGCGGCGTCATGACCGGCACGCGATCGTCGCGCGCACCGGGGGTCGCGTTGTCGCCGTTCACGACGCAGGAGGCGCTGTACCAACCATTGACGCCGCGTAACTTGTTCATTCGGTCGATGCGATAACCGATCTGGTTCGACGTGATGACGGTCATTTGCGAGTGGCGTGGGGGAACGTCGAAGGGATCAAGCGGGAGGCATGTGCCTTCCTGATAGAGCAGCGCCTTTTCGGTACTTCCGTGGCGGTGCGCGGCGACCTGCATCGCTCTTGCTTCCTTCTTCATCACTGGCGGATTGAATCCCTCATCGCCCGCGGTGAGATAGACGAAGCGCATGAACCGGTGATTCGGCAACCCCGTGACGTTCGCAATGGGCTTGGCGAGATCACCGAAACTGACGGTCAGATCGAGCGCGAACTGCTGCAGGCAACCGTCGACGAGATGCGGTGGCGTCTGGCGGCGATCGACGCAGTATTGCGGCTGAACCAGCGCGAGCAGCTCGGTGCTCGAGTCGATCTGCCCGCGAGTGTAGGCGTGCTCGCCCAGGTGAATGTAGTCGCTCGCATTCTGATAAGTGAAATACGTCGGCTCCGACGCGTCTACTGTTCCAACAGCAACAGCCTGCGCTTCGCTGCCCAGTTGCCCCCGATAAACGACTTGCAGCACGACGTCGGTCATGCCGTACGGGACAGGTAAATCGGTGAAGTCGAATTCGAGAAGCTTCTGCTCGTTTGCGCTGAGAAACCGGCCATAGAGCGGGCGCGAGACGACAATTTGCTCGACGCCATCGCGACAGTCCGTAGAGGCATCGAGCTTCGCGAGGTTGATCACGGCCGAATAATCATTGCAGGGAGCCGTACCCACGACGGTGTCGAGGCCTGCAACGTACTTTTTGTCCGTGTGGTAGCGTATCACCGCGAAGAAATCACCACCGCTCATATTCTGTGGTTGTGAAACGCCCTGCGGGTCAACGAAGGCCGGGGTGATGTTCCTGACCTTCGCGCGCAACTTCGTGAATCCCTTCTCGCTTGCGTGATCGGC
>JALYSS010000011.1 GCA_030854685.1 Pseudomonadota bacterium
TGCTCAACATCTGGGCCACGTGGTGCGGACCCTGCCGAAAGGAGATGCCCACGCTGGATCGCCTTCAGTCGACGCTCGGCAGCAAGGATTTCGAAGTCGTCGCGCTGTCGATCGATCGCGGTGGGCAAGCCGCGGTCAAGAGCTTCTACGACGAGATCGACATTCGGGCACTTGGCGTTTATGTCGATGCGACCACGGACGCGCAGGCCAAACTCGCCATCATCGGTGTTCCGACGACGTTGCTGATTGACCAGAAGGGCCGGGAAGTCGCACGCTACACGGGGCCCACCGAATGGGATCGTCCGGAAGTCATCGAAATCATCCGCCGGTATCTGGCGCCGGGCACCTCATGAATCCGACGGGGTCCGCCGGTAACGTGCGACGTATGGGCTGGACCCGCCGCCAGGTATTGCAGACGCTGACGGTCGGCGCGGGTGCGGCCATGCTTCCATTCGAAGGACGATCGATATTGGGTGCGGAGCCGCCCGACGTCGCCATCCGGCTCGTGGCTGCGCCTGATCGTGTGTCGATGCGATCCGGCCCCGCAACCGACGTTCTGCGCTTCACCGCCAAGGTGATTGCCGGGCGCGCAGACGCGGTGCGGCCATCGATCGGCGGTTATCTCGGACCGACGCTCGAATTCCGGCGCGGCGAGCGCGTGCGCATCGAATTCGTCAATCGCATCGCGGGATGGGCAGTGGCATGATGGGCGGCGGCGAGATGGGCGGCGCTCAGGGCAAAGAATTGCTCGTGGCGAGCTTCACGGTCGCCGCGGCTGCACCGCCTCGTCATCAACCTGATCGTGTCGGCGCTCGCCATTGGCGTCGCCCTTGTATTAGTCCGGCCGGCGGCGAACATCGCCATGCAAACGGTTGAAGCCTCGCACTTCGGCCTGCTGCAATGGCTCGCTCTGCCTCCGGTGCTCGCATTCGTCGTCGGCGCGCTGCTGCTGGATCTGAGTTTCTATCTGTGGCACCTGTCGAATCATCGTCTGCCCTTTCTCTGGCGGTTTCACGTCGTGCATCACATCGACCCGGATCTCGATGTGTCGACGGCATTCCGTTTTCATTTCGGCGAGGTTGCACTGTCGGCCGGCTTTCGCGTCGTGCAAATCCTGCTGATCGGCGCTGCGCCGCTGACGATTGCCATCTACGAACTCGTGTTTCAGGCCAATACGCTCTTTCAGCACAGCAATGTCCGCCTGCCGATCCACGTCGAGCACTTTTTGAATTACGTGCTCGTCACGCCACGCATGCACGGCATCCACCACTCGATCGTGCAGCGCGAGGACATGTCGAATTTCTCGGTCGTCTTCGCATGGTGGGACCGGCTTCTCCGGACATTGCGCCTGAATGTTCCGCAGCAGAGCATCGTCATCGGCATTCCTGGCTACGACGCCGGCGGTGACAACGCGTCGGCAGCGCTGTTGCTTCTCCCGTTCCAGGCGCAGCGCGATGCCTGGTGCCGGCCGGATGGAACGCATCCGACAGGAAATGACGAGATCGCCAATGCGCCATTGACGCTCCTGGCGGCATGAAGACGATTCCGTGCGTGGGTACCCCGAATCGACCACGAGAACGTTTATCCGAGGGACTGCAATGAAAATGGAAATGATCATGGTCGCGACCGCACTGGGACTGGCGGTCGCGATTGGCAACAGCGTGGATGCGGCAGAGCCTGCGAGTACTACCGGCGCGCGGGCGGCCGAATCGACAACCGGTGCAGGCGAGCCCGCTGCTGCGCTGGTCGATGCGATCATCCGCAAGATGGAAAGCAGCGGCGCGCTCGACGCGGCCGTGGATCGTGCGATCAACCGTTACGTGCAGCGCAAGGAGCGAGCGCGAGAGACCGACGAAAAAGATCGCGCTAAAAACGCGCGTCCGATCGATATGAAGCAGGACCACATCCGCGGTAATGCTGCAGCAGAAGTGTCGTTGATCGAGTACACCGATTTCGAATGTCCCTTCTGCAAACGGTTTCACAACACGCCAAAGCCACTCCTCGATCGCTATGGCGGACGGGTCAACTGGGTGGTACGCAATTACCCACTGCCGTTCCATGATCCCGCCGCGCGGAAGGAGGCGATCGCAGCCGAATGCGTCGCCCACTTGGGTGGCAACGACGCGTATTGGAAGTATGCCGATTCGGTGTTCGCGAATACGAAGTCGAACGGCGGCGGATTGCCGGCCGACAAGTCGGTCGAGAAGCTCGCAGAGGCAGTCGGGATCAAAACCGCAGCGCTAACGCAATGCATGAAAGACGACGCGACAGGTAAACGTGTCGAGCAGGATATCGCCGATGGCGCCGCGGCCGGTGTCAGCGGAACGCCAACGACGGTCGTGCGAAACAACCGGACCGGGGCAAGCGAAGCGGTGGTGGGCGCCCTGCCCGCCACGAGCTTGGTGCCGGTGATCGACCGGATGCTCGATGCGAAGTAGCAATTCACCGTCGCAAGCGTCGCGCGCATGATGGACGCATCGAGCATCGGCCTCGCAACCGCGTTCGTCGCCGGCATCATTTCGTTTCTCTCGCCGTGCGTGCTGCCCATAGTGCCCGGCTACGTTTCCTACATTGCCGGACAGGCCGGGCAAGCGCCGGACATCGCAATCGATACGCGTCGCCGCATCATGGCGCTGACGCTCAGCGCGTTCTTCGTGCTCGGTTTCGGCACCGTGTTCGTCCTCCTCGGCGCCAGCGCGACGGCGATCGGCCGGCTCTTCCTGCGCTATCGCTACGAGGCGAACATCGTCGGCGGGATCATCGTCATCGCGTTCGGATTCTTCATGCTCGGTCTGCTGCGTGTGAAGTGGATGCAGCGTGATTTTCGCGTGCATCCCCGCCTCGCCGGAGGACACCCCGCGACGGCGTTCGTGCTTGGCATCGCCTTCGGCTTTGGCTGGACACCGTGCATCGGACCGGTCCTCGGTGCGATTCTCACCGTGAGCGCCGTGCAGACGTCGCTGCAGGGAAGCATCGGCCTGCTCACGGCGTACGCGCTTGGACTTGGCGTCCCGTTTCTGCTGGCCGCGATCTTCATGCGCGAATTACTGGGGCGCATCAAGGCGCTGCGCCGGGCCGGGCGACCGTTGCAGTTCGTAGCGGGCGTCGTCATGATCCTGTTCGGCATTGCAATGGTGACCGGCAGGGTCACGACATTTTCCTACTGGTTGCTGGAGAAGTTTCCGGTATTGGGCCGCATTGGTTGACGATCAGTTGTCGGAACAAACGCATGACTTCCATCAGCCGTTCCCGTTGGCGTTCCACCATTATCGTTGTGTTGTCGTCCCTCGCGTCGAGCGGGGTCGCGTCGGCCGCCGATGATGCAGTGCGCGGCTTGGCCCCATTTCAGACGTGCGCGGCCTGCCACTCCGTAAAGCCCGGCGAACAGATGACGGGGCCAAGTCTCGCCAATATATGGCGCCGAAAGGCAGGAACGGTGCCGGGCTTCGACCGCTACTCCGATGCCATGAAGCGCGCCAAAGTCGTGTGGAACGAGGAAACGCTCGACCAATGGCTTACCCATCCGGAAGCGCTCATTCCTGGGACAAGCATGACCTTTCCGGGATTGCGTGAACGCGAGAGCCGCCGGGATGTCATTGCGTACCTGAAGACCGTTTCCGAGCGAAAAGCACCGGCCGCCGTGGAACAGAGTGGTGGCACGATGAACGTGCAACCTGGAAAAGTGAATCTGAAAAAGGCGCCCGCCGAAGGTCAGGTGACGGCAATCAGCCACTGCCGGGACACCTACAGCGTGAAGACGGCGGACGGCAAGGTTGAAAAGGTCTGGGAGTTCAATCTGCGCTTCAAGACCGATTCGAGTGCGCTCGGACCACAACCGGGAAAGCCCGTCGTTGTCGGTGCCGGCATGCAGGGTGATCGCGCGTCCGTGGTGTTCGCGCAACCTGGCGAGATCAGCGCGCTCGTCAAGGAGTCGTGCCCATGATGACGTCACGCGCGCCATGGAAGATTGTGAAGCTCGAGCATGTTCACTGGTCGCAATTCACCCGCATCCGCGCTCGAATGAAGGCGGTAAAACACCAGAATGCGCTGCTCGATCCATCCGTGGCTATTGTCCTTCGCTCTGATCGGTCAAGCCGTAGGCGCGCAAACGATCGTCCACAACGACGAGTACCTGGCCGTCGACCGTCCCGAGGCCTGGGCGATGAACTACGTCCTCGCCTCGACGTTCATGACGGCATTCGGCGAAACGCCCCACCTGACGCCCGGGCAATGGAGTATCGCGGCGGAACTCGGGCTCATTCCGCGCCTGAACGATACGCAGCGACAGGTCGGCTTCAGCGGATTCAAGGAAGAGGACCTGAACAAGTCGCCGGTGTTCGGACGACTGCGATTGAGCCTGGCATTGCCAGCCGGGTGGATCGCTGAGCTTGGCTACTCGCCGTCGGTGGTCATCAACGGCACACGGCCCCGGGATCTCGTTGCGCTGGCCATTGGGCACCGGCTGATCGAACGGCACGGCTGGACGCTGTCGATGCGCGCGTTCGGGCAGCACGGCGCGGCGGAAGGCGACATTACATGTCCGGCACAGTTGGCCGGCATACTCGACCGGCAAAAAAATCCGTCGGGATGCGAGGCGGCCTCGGATGATCGCATTGCGCTGAACTACTACGGCATCGATGCTACCGCCGGCCGGCGGCTCGGGGACTGGAATTGGCACGCGAGTCTTGGTGCGGTGCGCACCGAACCGGTCGTGCAAGTCGATGCACTGGTGTTCGGCCTGCGCGATCGCTCGCGTCTCACAGCGCGCGACGTGCTGCCCTATCTCGCCGCCGGTGCAAATTACGACGTGGACACGCACTGGACCGTTGGCGCGGAGGCGCTGTATGTGCCGCTGACGGTAAGGCGCGACTTCGATCCTGCACGCCAGCATGATCCGTTCACCAGCCTGCGCCTGCAGCTACGCTATCGCTCCGATTGATCGCCGGCGAAGGCCATGCCACGCCGGGCAAGCGCTTCTCGTCACGCGAGCGGCATTCGATGCGCCAATGCAGCGTCGATGAGTCGATTGACTTCCACGTCTTCACGGGATGGATCGAACAGCACCGCCCGCCCGGCGCACTGCCCGCGCAGCTCGGCTACGAAAGCCCCATCGCGACTGACACGCTCCAGCAGGTGCGCAAGCTCGCGATCGTCGCCCGGCGCGAAGTAGCCGGCGTAGTCGCGGCCGAGCATGCCGACGTTGCCTGCGATCCGGCTCGCGACAACCGGCACGCCACAGGTCACGGCTTCGACGATGACATTGGCGCCGCCCTCCATGACGCTCGAAATGACCATGGCCTGTGCGTCGCGAATCCGTCGCCGCGTTTCGCCATGCGGACGGCCACCGAGCCAGCGGTAGCGTTGCACCGATGACCAGGTACGCTTTTGCAGCGCGTTGGCGGCACGCGCGTATTCGTCGGTCGATGCTTCGCCTACATGGATAAGGCGCACGCGCGAGTCGGCCGGCAGCCATTCCAGCGCGCGCATCGGCGTCAGCGGGTCCTTTTCCGCGCGCATATGGCCGACGAGGATCACGTCGAACGTGCGACGGCGCGGCAGGCCGGGCTTGAGCGGCGACGCCGACTGGTAGATCACGCGGCATTTGCGCCGATGACGAGCCGCGAGCGCGTCGAGCGCGGCTTCCTGCAGAACCACGAGATGGGTTGCCAGGTCGAGCGTACGGCGCGCTGCTGCGTCGGTTCCGATGTCGCGGTAGAGATCGGTGCCAGTCAGCACCAGGACCCGAGGGCGATCCGGATAGGCTTGAGCGAAGGCGTCAACGGCGTCCGCCGAACGCCGGGCGTGCAGCGCGATCATGACAGCCGGTGAGGAAGCGCTCGTCCATCGGGTACACACCGCGACATGGAAGCGACGGTCCAGGAAGCGCGACCAGCGATGCGCCGTACGCCAGTTGCCGTTGTTCGCATCGCGCAGCGCCGGGCTGATAATGACTATATTCGTCCGGGGAGCACGCATCGATGCACGCGGAAGGGATGGCAGCGAGAAGTGCCCGCAAGACCGAGCTCGAGGACGCGCTGATCGATGCCCGTGAGCACACGTTGTCCATTCTGGCGGACCTTGCGCCCGATCAATGGCAGGTGCCTTATCACTCCGGAATCAATCCGCCGCGCTGGGAATTCGGCCACATCGCCTGGTTCACCGAATGGTGGGTGCTGCGTGAGGCGCACTGGAACGGACGCGACGAGATGGTGACGCGCTGCCCGTCCATCCTGCCCGGCGCGGACGAATGGTTCGATTCGGGCCGCATCCCGCACGTCGACCGCTGGACGCTCGATTATCCGCCCCTCGCTGAGTTGCGCGATTACGCTCGTGCGGTGCTCGACGGCGTGCTTGCGAAGCTCTCGGACGGCAATGACCCGGAGCTGTACGCCTTTCGCCTGGCGCTGTTCCACGAGGACATGCATGGAGAGGCACTGACTTACATGCGTCAGACGCTCGATTATCGAGCGCCGTTTACGCTCGGCGTTCCGGCGTTGAGTGCGGGGAACGACGACGTCGAAATTCCGGCAGGTGTGTTCGTGCGAGGTTCGCAGCCGGACGACGGCTTTGTTTTCGACAACGAGAAATGGGCGAACGCGATCGCGCTGCCGGCATCGCGCATTTCGCGACAGTGCGTCAGCAACGCCGCTTACGCCGAGTTCGTCGGAGCGGGCGGTTATCGCGAGCCGCGCTGGTGGTCGGACCAGGGCCGCGCCTGGCTCGGCGAGACACGACAGGCGCACCCGCAGCGTTGGCGAAAATCGGGAGAGGCGTGGGCGCAGCGCTGGTTCGGACGCTGGGAACCGCTCCCGCTCGATCGACCCGTTTGCCACGTGAATGCCTACGAGGCCGAGGCGTACTGCCGGTGGGCCGGTCGCCGCTTGCCGGGCGAAGCCGAGTGGGAACGCGCGGCGGCGCTCGGGCTCATCGACTGGGGCGGCTCGGTATGGGAGTGGACGGCCGACGCGTTCGCGCCGTATCCGGGCTTTTTACCTGACGCCTATCGCGATTATTCGCAGCCGTGGTTCCACACGCAGCGCAGCGTGCGCGGCGGTTCGTTCGTCACGCGGCCACGCATGCACCATCCGCGCTATCGCAATTTCTATCTGCCGGATCGCAGCGATATTTTCGTCGGCTTCCGGACCTGCGCGCTCGGATCGTCGGACTTGGCATGATCCGGAATCGCTGGGAGTGAAATCATGACAGCGGATTACGATGTTTTCGTCATCGGTGCGGGACAGGCGGGACCGCCGCTGGCGCGCGCGCTCGTGCACGCGGGGCGACGCGTCGCTCTCGCGGAGCGCAAGCATCTCGGCAGATCGTGCGTGAATTTCGGCTGCACGCCGACCAAGGCGGCTTTCGCGTCGGCGCGCGTCGCCCACGTTGCGCGGCGCGCAGGCGAATACGGCATTCGCATTCCGTCGATCGGCGTCGATTTCGCCGCAGTGCTCGAACGCGCGAAAGGCATCGTCGCGAACTCCGTGGCGCACCTCGATCGCCAGTTCCAGGACCCACGTGGCGCGACGGTGATGTGCGAACATGCTCGCCTCGCCGGCCGCGACGGCGACCATTTCGTGCTTGCCGTCGGCGATAAACGGGTAACCGCTACGCAAGTCGTACTGGACACCGGCACCCGGAATCGCGTTCCGCCGATCGAAGGCACCGACGATGTTCCGTTCATCGATGCCGATCACTGGCTCGAGCACGACACGTTGCCGCACCACCTTCTGATCGTAGGCGCGGGATACGTCGGGCTGGAGATGAGCCAGTTCTACCGCCGCATGGGTGCGGAAGTGACCGTCGTCCATACGGCGGAGCAGATTGCGGAGCATGAAGACTCCGACGTTGCCGAAGCAATGCAAGGCGTGCTCGAACGCGAAGGCATTCGCTTCATGCTCGGTCACCGCGCGAAGCGCTTCGCCACGAGTGCGATGGGCGTGCAAACCACGGTCGAACGCGACGGCGAAGAGCAGACCATCGAGTCGTCCCATCTCTTTCTGGCCGTGGGGCGCAAGCCGAACACCGATGACCTCGGTCTCGACACGGTCGGCGTCGCGGTATCGGACAAAGGGATCGTCGAGGTCGACAAGCGACTGGCCACGACGACACCGGGCATCTGGGCCGCCGGCGATATTCGCGGCGGTCCCATGTTCACCCACACGTCCTGGGACGACTACCGGATCCTGGCCTCGCAGTTCCTCGGTGACCGGACGCGCACGACGGATCGCGTGGTGCCCTTCGCCGTTTTTACCGATCCCGAGCTCGGCCGCGTCGGCATGTCCGAACGGCAGGCACGCAAGTCGGGCAGGCACGTCCGCGTCGGGCATTTCGAGATGAGCGACAACGGCAAAGCCCGGGAGATCGGCGAAACTTCCGGGTTCTGCAAAGTCGTGATCGACACCGAAAGCGAGCAGATATTGGGAGCTGCGGTTCTGGCGGTCCACGGCGGCGAACTCGTGCATCTCTTCGTCGATCTGATGAATGCGCGCGCCCGCTATGGCGTGCTGCGTGATGCCATCCACATTCACCCGACGCTTGCCGAGGCGATGCAGAGCGCAGTGGCGGAACTGTGATGCCAGCCGTCCGGACCGGCCGTCGTTCGACGCTTCGACGTGACGGGATGGCAACAACCATTATGTCGCGCGCGCCAACGCGCTGGAAAACAACGTCTCGCTCTATTACACGGAGGACGGCCGTCGAAAGATGATCAAGTATGTCGATGCGCCGGTGGCTGGTGGTGCGTGGTACACGCTTCGTGTCGAATTCCAGCGAACCCGCATTCGCGTCCTGCTCGATGGAAAATCGTATATCGAATGGGATGACGGCCACATCACCGGAGCGGGCGCCGTTGGCGTATGGACCAAAGCAGACAGCGTGACTGCGTTTGGCGATTTTTCCCATGGACCCGCGTCCACGTCCAAATGACCCAGTGAACATCCATACCCCTGTATCCGGCCGGGAAATGCCGCAGGCACGATGAACCGGGGAATCGTATTCGCGGTGGCGTCGGCGGTGCTTTTTGGCATGAGCACCCCGCTGGCCAAGACGCTGGTAGGAACGCTGTCGCCACTGCTGCTGGCAGGTTTACTTTACGCGGGGTCCGGCTTGGGACTCGCACTTATCGTCGCCGTTCGCCGCGTGTCGACCCGACGCGGCTCATTATCGAGCCTCCCTCGAACCGACGAGTGGCGATGGCTCGTCGCCGCCATATTCTTTGGCGGTGTGCTCGGTCCGGCGGCACTGATGTACGGCCTGGTCACGAGCGCCGCGTCCACCGCTTCGCTCCTGCTCAATCTGGAAGCGGTGTTTACGGCGCTGCTTGCATGGTTTCTGTTCAAGGAGAACTTCGATCGACGGATAGCGCTGGGGATGATGGCCATCGTCGGCGGCGGGGCATTGCTGGCTTGGACGCCCGGCGAGCGTACCGACGCGTCGCTTGGCCTGTTGCTGGTCGTGGTCGCCTGCTTCTGTTGGGCGCTGGACAACAATCTGACCCGGAAGGTCTCGGGCAGCGACGCCGTGATGGTTGCATGCCTGAAGGGGTTGGTCGCGGGCGCGGTCAATATTGCGCTGGCGTTGCTGCTCGGCATGAAGCTCCCCGCGCCTGGACCGTTGGGAGCCGCCGCATTGGTGGGGTTTTTCGGCTATGGCGTGAGCCTCGTCCTGTTCGTGCTGGCACTACGACATCTTGGAGCGGCACGAACGAGCGCCTACTTTTCGGTCGCCCCATTCTTCGGCGCTGCACTATCGTTCCCGCTGCAGGGCGACCCGGTAACGTGGCAACTGGTCGTTGCCGGCCTGCTGATGGCGTCCGGGGTCTGGCTGCATCTCACCGAACGCCATGAACATCTGCATGCGCACGCGGCGCACGAACACAGCCATTCGCATGTCCATGATGAACACCACCAGCATACCCACGATTCCCGGGATGGAGCCGAACCGCATGCCCACACGCATGTCCATGCGCCGCTCGAGCATGCTCATGCGCACTATCCCGATTTGCATCATCGACATCCGCATTAGAGTGA
>JALYSS010000024.1 GCA_030854685.1 Pseudomonadota bacterium
CTCTACGGGGTTGACCGGAGTGCCACTCCGGCTGCCTACGCAGCGACGCCGGGCGTGCCCCCCGGGATGGCCAACGGCGCCGCGACGGCGACGGGTATCGGCGCATCGGCAGCCGCCACGAGCCCCCTGGTGACGAGCACGCCGAGCGGTGCGCCGACGGCGTTCGCCGCGGGCGGCGCCATGATCCAGGCCGACGTCGCCAACAATGCGCTGATCATCATGGCGCCGGAGCCTGTCTACAACAATCTGCGCGCGGTGATCGAGCGCCTCGACACGCGCCGCGCTCAAGTGTACGTCGAGGCGCTGATCGTCGAGGTTTCCTCGGACAAGGCCGCGGAGTTCGGCATCCAGTGGCAGGTCCTGACGGGTGCGAGTCGGACGCGGAACAGTCTGCAGGGGATCGGCGGCACGAATTTCGGTGCGCGCGGCAGCGGCCAGAACATCATCGACGCCTCGGTGAACCTGGGCTCGCTCGGACAGGGTCTCAACCTCGGCGTCATCAACGGGTCGATCAGCATTCCCGGACTCGGCCTCATCAGCAATCTCGGGCTGCTCGTGCGCGCGCTCGAGAACGATTCGACGGCGAACATCCTCTCGACGCCCACGCTGCTGACGCTCGACAACGAAGAGGCGCGCATCATCGTCGGCCAGAACGTGCCTTTCATCACCGGCCAATACGCGACGACCGGCACGACGGCGACGATCCAGCCGTTCCAGACGATCGAGCGGCGCGACGTGGGCCTCGTGCTTCGCGTCAAGCCGCAGATCACCGAGGGCGGCACCGTTCGCCTCAACATCTACCAGGAAGTGTCGCGCGTCGAAGACAACTCGGCAGCGGGGCCGATCCTGTCCAAACGCGCGCTCGAATCGACGGTCGTCGTCGACAACCAGCAAATCGTCGTGCTCGGCGGCCTCATCCAGGACAGCCTGGCGGATGGCACGCAAAAGCTTCCGTATGCCGGTGACGTTCCCGTGCTCGGCTCGCTGTTCCGCTACGACAACCGTTCCCGGACGAAAACGAACCTGATGATCTTCCTCAAGCCGACGATCGTGCGCGGCACGAGCGACGGGCACGCGATCACGTCGGATCGCTACGACTACCTGCGCGGCGAACAGCTGAAGATCGCACCCGACGCGCGCTGGTTCTGGAACGACCCGACGCTGCCCGAGCTGCCGGCGCAGGGCACGATGCCGGGGACACCGCAGGCAACACCGATTGGCCAACCCGATCCCGGCAATCACTGACGTCGCCCCGAGCGCGCGCATTCCGTATGCGTTTGCGCGCGCGCACGGTGTGCTCGCGTGGCGCGCCGAAGGCGATGCAGTGGTCGTGCTGCTCAGGCCCGATGCGACGGTCGACGGCATCGCCGAACTTCGGCGCGTGTTGAACCGCCCGCTCGTCACCCGTCCCGTCGAAGCCGAGATGTTCGCCTCGGAACTCGCGCGAGCCTACAACCGGGCAGGTGCCGCGGTCGCGATGAGCGAAAGCCTCGCCAACGAGGCGGATCTCACGCGGCTGATGCAGGAGCTGCCGACGAGCGAAGACCTGCTCGACGCGGGCACGCAGGCGCCGGTCATCCGGATGATCAACGCGCTGCTGCTGCAGGCATTGCGCGAGCGCGCGTCCGATCTGCATTTCGAGCCCTACGAAGCGCGTGCCGTCGTTCGCTTTCGCATCGACGGCATGCTGCGCGATGCGATCGAGCCGCCGCGCGCGCTGCACGGAGCGCTCGTATCGCGGCTCAAGATCATGGCGGGTCTCGACATCGCCGAAAAGCGCCTGCCGCAGGACGGACGCATCGCCTTGAAGCTCGGCGACCGGCAGGTCGATGTCCGCGTTTCGACGCTGCCTACCGGCGCGGGCGAGCGCGTCGTGCTCCGTCTGCTCGATCAGGAAGCGGCGCGCCTCGATCTTGCGACGCTCGGCATGAGCGCTGAAACGCTGCGTGCGATCGATCGGGTGATTCGCGAGCCGCATGGCATCCTCCTCGTCACCGGTCCGACGGGCTCGGGCAAGACGACGACGCTCTACGCGGCGCTGTCGCGCCTGCCGCGCGACACAACGAACATGATGACGGTCGAGGATCCAATCGAATATGCGCTCGACGGCGTCGCGCAAACACAAGTGAACGCGCGCATCGACCTCACATTCGCACGCGCATTGCGCTCGATCCTGCGTCAGGATCCCGACGTGATCATGATCGGCGAAATTCGCGATCTCGAAACGGCGCAGATTGCCGTACAGGCGTCGCTGACCGGGCATTTGGTGCTGGCGACGCTGCATACGAACGACGCCGCGAGCGCCATCACGCGGCTTGCCGACATGGGGGTCGAGCCGTATCTGCTCGCATCCAGCCTGCTCGGCGTGCTCGCGCAGCGGCTCGTGCGCACGCTGTGTCCCGCCTGTCGCGTCTCGGCTGCGCCGAGCGATGGCGAACAGCGATTGCTCGGCGATCTCGGCCTGCCGGCCACGCAGCCCGTATGGAGCGCGCCCGGCTGCGACGCGTGCAATCAGACCGGATTCACCGGACGCACCGGTGTGTACGAGCTCCTGCGAATCGACGAAGCGCTGCGCCGGATGATTCACGACGTTGCGGGCGAGCTCGCCTTGCGCGATGCGGCGGTGCGCTCCGGAATGCGGCGTTTGCGCGACGATGGGGCGCGCTTTCTCGCCGACGGCCGCACGTCGCTCGCCGAACTGACGCGTGTCGCCCGTGAGGCGTGACGCGATGAGCGCGACCCCTCACCCGAGCAGGCTGGTGCGGGGCTTCGCGACCGGGCCGAGCCCCTCTCCCCGCGCGCGGGGAGAGGGAGCCGAAGCGTTAGCGGGGCGGGTGAGGGGCGCCCTTTGGTTGCCGCAACCGTCCGGGTCAAGTTAGCGGTCATCCGATGAGCATCGCCGGGCCGACCCTAGATGCGAATAGCGCTTCCTCCGGGGGCAGCGCAGCGGCCGTATTGGCCAATGCGGCCGCAAGCGTGGGGGTCCTGTGAGTGCGTTCCGGTTCGAAGCGGTCGATGCACAGGGACGCTTGCGGCAAGGACTGCTCGATGCCGACAACGCGCGCGCCGTGCGCGATCGACTACGCGCCGATGGCCTGACGCCCACCGCCGTCGATCCCGCGCCGGAGCGCGGCGGCCCGCCGCAGCGTACACGCGTGGCGGCACCCGCACTGGCGCTCCTGACGCGACAACTCGCCACGCTCGTGCAATCCGGAATGCCGCTCGACCACTCGCTCGTCGCCGTCGCCGAGCAGGCCGACGATCCGTCCGTCGCGAAACTGGTGGAATCGCTGCGCACGCACGTGCTCTCCGGCGAATCGCTTCCCGCTGCGATGGGCCGCTATCCGCGGACGTTCACGCCGCTCTATCGCGGGCTCATCGCCGCCGGCACGGAAACAGGACGCCTGCCCGAGGTCCTCGCGCGGCTCGCCGATTACCTCGACACGCGGCTTGCGCTGCGCCAGAAATTCACCGTCGCGCTGATCTACCCCGCGCTCGTGACGATCATCGCGATCGGCGTGATTGCGGTGCTGGTCACGTACGTCGTGCCGCAGGTCGTGTCGGTGTATCAGCAGAGCCGGCAAACGTTGCCTCTGCTCACCCGGGGGCTGATCGGCGTCAGCGGATTTTTTCGCGCCACCGGATGGCTGTGGCTCGCAGTTCTGGTCGCCGCGGTGATCGCGATCACGATGGCATTGAAGCGCGAACGCTCTCGCGTGCGCATCCACGAAGCGTTGTTGCGAATGCCCGGTGTCGGGCGCCTCGCGTCCAGTCTCGATACGGCCCGCTACGCGAGTACGCTCGCGATACTCGTCGGCAGCGGCGCGCCGCTGCTGCGCTCGCTCGACGCGGCAACCGAAGTCATCCGGATGATCCCGCTCGTGCGCGCAGCGCGCGCTGCCGGTGCGCTCGTCCGCGAGGGCGTTTCGCTGTCAAGGGCGCTCAAGGAACAAAAGGCGTTTCCACCCGTTCTGATTCACCTGATTGCGAACGGCGAGCAGAGCGGGGCGCTCGCACCGATGCTCGAGCGGGCGGCTGGCGAACTGGAGCGCGACGCCGAGCGCCGGCTCGCCTGGGTCGCTGCGCTGATCCAGCCCGCGCTGATCGTCTTCATGGGTGCGATCGTTCTGGTGCTGGTGCTGGCCGTGATGTTGCCGATCGTGACGATGAATCAGTTGGTGCGTTGACGAAACTGCTTCTTGCCGCGATGCTCGCTGGCCGAAGTTCGCAGGCTATCCGCACTTCTTCGTCTCGACGCGAGCCGCGCGCTCGTGCATTCGCAGGACACCGGCGCGCTCGAATCGGGCAACAGCTACGACAAGCGCCGCGTACTCGGCTTCCTCGATCGCTGGGCGGCAGGCACGGGGGCGCGCGCCTGGATCTGACCCCGAATACCGTCGCCTGCCGGCAGCTCATCGCCGCCTGGCGAAGTCCCAGTAGTAGTAGTTGTAGATCATCCGCGTGCGCCAGATGTAGCGCCGCAATGCATCGCTCCCCTGCGCCGCGGCCCGGCGCACGCCAGCCTCGCTCGGTGGATAGATGCGGCGCGGAGTTGCCGCGGTCGTCTGCGACGATTGCGCACCGGCGTCCAATGCAAGCTCCATCGGCGCCCGCGGCGCCGACGTCTCGCTCTCAATCGTTTCTTCAGCGCACGCGATAGTGCTGGCGAGCGCGAGCGCTGCACCGAGCGCGCAGCACCATCGTTTCACACCGCGGTCCATGTTCATGCTGGACACCTCCTGTCGCCAATGTTACTCGGCACGAGGTGCAGGCGCGATGTGATCGGCTCAGGGCTGTGAGCCGACCGCGAGCCGCAGTCAGCCGGGGGCGGACAACCCGTCAACCGACTTCGACCTTTGCTGCGTGATCGCCCATGCCACGTGCTCGCGCACGAGCGGTGATGGATCGTTCGCACGCCTTGCCAGCGCTTCGAGGATCGCCGGACCGGGTGCCGCATTGCCGAGTGCCACCGCGACATTGCGCGACCAGCGCGCGTAGCCGATCCGCCGAATCGCGCTGCCTTCGGTGTTGCGCAGGAATTCCTCTTCCGTCCACGCGAAAAGCGTCGTAAGCGCGGCGCCGTCGAGCCCGTTGCGGACGACGTCGAAATCGTCGGCCGTCGTCGCAACCGCGTAGCCGTTCCATGGGCATGCGAGCTGGCAGTCGTCGCACCCGTACACGCGATTGCCGATCAGCGGGCGCAGCGCCTCGGGAATGCTGCCCTTCAACTCGATCGTCAGGTACGAGATGCAACGCCGCGCATCGAGCTCGTACGGTGCGACGATCGCGCCGGTCGGACAGGCGGTCAAGCAGGCGGTGCAGGTGCCGCAATGCGCGGTAACCGGGTCGGTGACGGGCAAGGGCAAGTCGGTGTAGATCTCGCCCAGGAAGAAGTACGAGCCCATGTCGCGCGTCAGGAGCAACGTGTGCTTGCCGCGCCACCCCAGGCCCGACTTGGCGGCGAGCGCGACTTCGAGCACCGGCGCGCTGTCGGTGAACACGCGATACCCGAACGGGCCGACGTCGCCTTCGACGCGCTTCGCGAGTTTGACAAGCCGATTGCGCAACACCTTGTGGTAGTCGCGGCCGAGCGCGTACCGTGCGACGTACCCGCGTTGCGAATCGGCAAGGACGTCGCGCGCCGGCTGTGCCTGACCGGGCCAGTAATTGAGTCGCGCGGTGATCGCGCGGACGGTTCCCGGCACGAGCTCGGCGGGACGCGCGCGGGCTTCGCCATGCCGAGCCATATAATCCATCTCGCCATGCCGGCCCGCACCGAGCCAGTTCATCAACTGCACTTCCTCGGCGGCGAGATCGACACCGGACACGCCGATCGACTCGAACCCGAGTTCGTGTCCCCACGCCGCGATGCGCGCTCCGAGCGCCACCCAGTCGCGTTCATGTGTCACGACTGACCCTTCATCTCCCCGACGCAGCGGCCACCGAGTGCCTCGGGGCGCGCGTCGCTCCCGTGCTTCGCGGCGGGATGGTCGTGACGCTCGCGGGCGAGCTCGGCAGCGGCAAGACGACCCTCGTGCGCGGACTGTTGCGGGCGCTCGGCGTTTCGGGGCCGGTCAAGAGCCCGACCTACACGTTGGTTGAACATTATCCACTTTCGAGCTTATACTTTTATCACTTTGATTTTTATCGCTTGATAAATCCGAATGAATGGGATTCCGCTGGGATGTCCGACTATTTCCGCGACGACGCCGTGTGCGTCGTCGAGTGGCCGGAACGCGCAGGCGGTCGGCTGGCCGCGCCGGACCTCGCATTATCGCTTTCGTACGGAGCGCAAGACGGCGGACGCGACGTTGTGGCAGAGGCATTTTCGGCTGCGGGTGAGCGATGCCTGAGCGCACTCGCGTCGGCCGCTCGGCCGCAGCGCTGAACCGCGTGTCGATCGAGCGCCGGCGCGCGTTTCGCTGGCTGATGCTGCCGGCGGCGCAATGGCTATTGCCTTCCGCGTGGGCGGATGCGTCGCACGTTGCGTCGGCGCGACTCTGGCCCGCGCAAGAATACACGCGGGTCATCTTCGAAGCCGCGGCGCCGATCGAGCATCAACTCGTCGTCCTGCGCGAACCCTATCGCCTCGTTCTCGACCTCGCGCGCATCGAGCCGTCGCGCGAGTTGAACGAACTGGCGTCGCAGGTGCAGCCGTCGGATCCCTACATCGCGGCGATTCGGATCGGACGTCCCTCCGAAGGATTCCTGCGCGTTGTGCTCGATCTCAAGACGGAAGTGCGGCCGCAGGTGTTCTCGCTCCCACCGGTTGCCGAGTACGGTCATAGGCTGGTGATCGACCTCTACCCGCTGGCACCCGTCGATCCGCTGATGGCGCTTCTGCAAAGCGAGGGGTTCGACGCACCTGCAGCCAGAGCGAAGCCCACCGCCACTGCTCGCCGAAACGAGCCGAAGAGCGCAGCGACAAGGCCATCGCGCCGCATCACCGTCGCGCTGGACCCGGGCCACGGCGGGGAAGATCCGGGTGCGATCGGACCGCGCGGCACGTACGAGAAGAACGTCGTGCTCGCGATCGGCCGGAAGCTCAAGCACGTGCTCGACGCCGATTCGAACATGCGCGTGATGCTGACGCGAAACGACGACTTCTATGTTCCGCTCGCCGAACGCGTGAAAAAGGCGCGACGCGTCGAAGCCGATCTCTTCGTGTCGATTCACGCCGATGCATTTCGCGAATCCTCGGCGCGCGGCTCGTCGGTGTTCGCGCTATCGGAGCATGGCGCGACGAGCGCCGCGGCGCGCTGGCTCGCGCAGAACGAAAACGCGGCCGACCTGATCGGCGGCGTCAATCTCGGCGTCAAGGATCCCGTGCTCGCGCGCACGCTGCTCGACCTTTCGCAGACCGCGCAGATCAGCGACAGCCTGAAGGTCGGACAGGAAGTGCTGGAAGGAATCGGGACGCACAACCCGCTGCACAGGGGCACCGTCGAGCAGGCGGCCTTCGCCGTGCTGAAGGCACCCGACATTCCGTCGATCCTGATCGAGACGGCGTTCATCTCGAATCCCGACGAAGAAGTGAAATTGTGCAGTCCCCGCCAGCAGCAGCGCTTCGCCGAATCGATCGCCGAGGGCATTCATCGCTATTTCGCGCAGAGTCCGCCGCTCGCGCGCGCGTAGCAACGATCCTCCGCAGAGGGTCGGAGCGATGGCATTGATGCGCAAGGGTTGAGGTTAGAATGGCCGCGATGCCCCGCTTCCTGCTCGTCTTCGTCGCACTGCTCGCGCTTTCGTTCGGCGTCGAATTGACGCCGTGGGCGCAGGCGTGGTTCGTGGCGCCATGGACCGATGCCGTGGCGCGCGTGTCGGGCGCGCTGATGCGCGTATTCGATGCAGGCGTCACGACGAACGGCAGCGTGATCGGCTCGTCCGCCAGCTCTTTCGCCGTGTCGATCGAGGCCGGCTGCAACGGTGTCGAGGCGACGCTCGTGCTGGTGGCCGCGATGCTCGCGTTTCCGTCACCGTGGGCGCATCGCCTTCGCGGCATCGTCGTCGGCGTCGTCGCCGTGCAGGCGCTCAACGTCCTGCGCGTCGTCAGCCTGTTCTACCTCGGGCAATGGAACGACAATGCGTTCGAATGGGCTCACCTCTACGTCTGGCAGGCGTTGATCATGCTGGACGTGCTGATCGTCTGGGTGATCTGGGTGCGGTTGGCACCTCCGGCCGGTGAACCGATGCAACCGATGGCGCCCGCCTGACGGCCCTGACGACCGACGCCAGGTGAGCTCCGTGAATCCGCGCGCCGTGCACACGCCAACGCCGGCGACGTCGACGGTGGGCGCGTTCACGCTCCGCACGCTCGGCTGGCTGCCGCTCGCATTCGCCGTCTGGTATTTCACCGCGCCGCTGCTGGTCGCGCCGGCCGTGCTGATCGTGCGCGTGCTCGTGCGACTCGGCTTCTCCGACATCGTGCGGACGGTCGAGCAATCAGGCGGAATCGCGACGTTCGTGACGACGCTGCGCCCGGGCGGCGCCGCACTGAACGGCGTCGTGACCGTCGACGTGAATCTGCTGCTCTATTCATTTGGCCTGCCGCTGCTTGCCGCGCTGACGCTCGCCGCGCGCGAGCGCGCATGGAGGCGGCACCTGGTCGTCGGCTACGTCGTGCTGCAACCGTTCATCGCGTGGGGGGCGCTCGCCGATTTCCTGAAGAATGTCGCCATCACCGCGGGCCCCGCGGTGGCGTCGCAGACGGGATTCTCGGCTTGGCAGCGCGAGGCGATCGCGTTCGCGTTCCAGTTCGGGTCGCTGATCCTGCCTGCCGTCGCACCCGCCGTGCTGTGGGTCGCGATGCACGACCGGTTCCTGTCGGGACTCCGTCGTCGCCCGGCTTCGCAGGCGAGTGCCACGCCGCGGCGCTGAAGCGTCACGACGCGACGTTGCTCGCGCGCTTTCGCGCCAGTTCGCGCTCGCGAAGCACTTTCCGCTGCACCTTGCCCGTCGTGGTCATTGGCAGCGCATCGATGAATTCGATTTCCTTCGGATACTCGTACGGCGCGAGGTGCTGCCGGACGTGCTGTGCCAAGTCCGCTTCCAGCGCGGTCGACGGCGCGTGGCCAGGTGCCAGCACGATGAACGCCTTCACGACGTTGCCACGCACGGCGTCGGGCGAGGGCACGACGGCCGCGTTCGCCACCGCCGGATGCCGCACGAGACAATTCTCGATTTCCGAAGGCCCGATGCGGTAGCCGGCCGCCTTGAACATGTCGTCCGCGCGCCCCTGATACCAGAGATAGCCGTCGTCGTCGCAGGTCGCGATATCGCCGGTACGGCACCAGTCGCCGGTGAACTTGTTGCGCGTGCCGTCGGGATTGCCGAAATACTCGAGGAAGAACACCGGATCGAGCGCGCCGTCGGGTGCGTGCCGGTTGATGGCGACTTCGCCGGACTCGCCACGCGGCATTTGCTTGCCTTCGTCGTCGAGGATCGCGATCCGATGCCCGGGGTAGGGCCTGCCCATCGATCCCGGCTTCGCCGGCCACAGCGAATGCGAATTGCCGACGATGTAATTCATCTCGGTCTGGCCGAACATCTCGTTGATCGTAACGCCCAGCGCATCGCGCGCCCATTCGAACACCGTCGTTCCGACCGCCTCGCCGGCGCTCATCATGCTGCGCAGGTTGATGTCGAAGATTTCGCGCGGGCGCGGATACGCCTTCATCATCAGCTTGAGCGCCGTCGGGAACAGGAACGTGTTGCGAATCTGGTAGCGCTCGATCAGGCGAAACGCGCGCTCAGGGTCGAAGCGTCCGCGATAACCGACGATCGGCTGACCGAGATAGAGTGCCGGCAACAGCGCATCGATCAAGCCGCCGGTCCACGCCCAATCCGCCGGCGACCAGAACAGGTCACCGGACTGCGGATAGCCGTCGTGCGAGTGCGTGAATCCAGGAAGGTTGCCGAGCAGGCATTGATGCGGCATCAACGCGCCTTTCGGCGGGCCCGTCGTGCCGCTCGTGTAGATCAGCAACGCGGGATCGCTCGCGCGCGTTGCGGTCGGCGCGAAATGCCGCGATGCGCCCTGCAGCAGCGTTTCCCAGGCGACGACGCCGGGCGCGCTTGCGCCGGCGACGCCGACGACATGAGCGAGCTTCGAACAGCGGTCGCGAATGGGCAGCAGGTTGGGCAACGACTGGGTGTCGACGAACGCGATTGTCGCTTGGCTGTGCTGCAGCCGGTATTCGAGCGCTTCGGGTCCGAACAGGAACGAAAGGGGTACGGCGACCGCGCCCAGCTGATACACCGCCATATGCGCGATCGCCGTCTCCGGCCGCTGCGGCAGGACCAGCGCGACCTTGTCGCCGCGACCTACCCCCGCTGCGGCGAGCGCATTCGAGAGCCGGTTTGCCTGCTGCGAAAGATCCCAGAACGTGTAGGCCGCGCGCGTGCCATCCTCGTCCTCCCAGTACAGCGCGAAGCGCGAACGATCGCCCGCCCAGCGCGTGCAGCATGCGTGCGCGAGATTGAAGTCCGACGGGACGTCCCATCGGTGGCTTGCATGAATTTCGGCGTAGCGATCGACGGCCGCCATCGAGCGAGTATAACCGGCGCCTCGACACCGATTATCGGCGCGACTGGTTCGAGGTCGTCGGTCCGGTTCCGGTCGGCGGGCCGCCGGCCACCGGCGCAAGCGGCGCGCGCGCACCGGCCTCGAGCGGCTCGATGGCCGTCCAGACCCAGTCGGGTTGCTGCTCGATCAGGCGGCCGAAGCGGATCCGGTATTCCGCCTTTTCCGTCGTCAGCTGATAGCGCTTCACCGGCTGGTATTCGACGGCCGGCACGATGAGCGACTGCACCATCGGCTCGCCGTCGCGCGCGCGTAGCGAGAGGAGCAGCGCGCCGAACCGGCGGCCGTTGATCGTCGTGCCTTCGCCATTGATCGAGTATTCGTCGGCGCCGCGCTTGCGCTGCTCGGTCAGGTCGACGGCAGAGATCGTGTCCGCGATGATCGCAAGTCCGATTTCGGCACGGTCGGCCGACGTGCGCTTCATCCGGCGAATGATGCCGAGCATCCAGCGCGGCTGGCCGTGCGGATGGATGGCGACCAGCGTGCCGAGCGTCACCGCGTTCGCCACCTGGATCGGCGCCACCAGCTTGAAACCCGTTTGCGACACGTCCCTCGCTTCCCACGGGCCGCCGGGCGCCGCGTGCGCGCCGATGCGCCGGCGTGCGATTTCGCGGCGCCGCGTCGGCTCGTCGCGAATACGTCCGAAGACGGCGATGTCCATCGTACTGTCGAAGCTCTCGCCCGTCGAATCGACGAGCTCGATCGGCTGCCGCGCCTCTTCCTTGAAATAGCTGGCGATCTTCTGGAACGCGACGATGGCATCGACGTTGCCGTTCGCCGCGACGCGTTCGCCGCGGCGGGCGAATGGCTTGAATTCGGGGTCGACCTGCGCGGCGAGCTTCGCGAACAGCGTCAATTGCTCGCTGCGCCGCGGTGTGCGGTTCGACAGCGGCTCGACCTTGATCTTCTGCTCCAGCGTGACGACGTGCTGCATCATCACCGCGTGCAACGGGCGCGTATCGAGGAACAGCACGCGGCCTTCGAGCGGTCCCGGCGTACGACGGTGCAGTCCTTCGCGTCCCGCGAGGTCCAGGAAGAAGGCATTCGCCGCGGACGGTTCGAGCGTGAGCCGCAACGGCGCACACCAATCGTCGAGCTCGCCCCAGATGAACTCGACCTGGCGCGGCGTGAGGCTTCCGGCATTCATCAGGTGCAGCACGAGCGCGCGCAGGTATTCGTGCTCGATCGTCGTGGTGCTCGAATCGGCGAGCGTGACGACGTGGCGCTCGACCTGCCGCGAGCAGGCGAGCGTCATCAGCGCGTGCAATTCCGCCCATTTCGCCGGTATCCATTGCTCGTAGCGGAACAGCCGAACGCGCGCGTCGAGCGCGAGATGGACGATCTGGCGGCAAAGCAGCTCCGGCATCAACTGCTGCCACCGCACGCTTTGCGGCCGCTCGACGATTTCGCGCGCGAACGACTGGTACGTGGTGAGGAAGCTCTGCGTAAGGCCGAAGAGCGCCGTCCACAACTGGTTCTCGATCCGCGAGCTGCGATTCGCGTGCTCGACGTATTGCGAGATCAGTGCGCGGCGCTGCGTTCCGGTTTGCGCATCGACGTGGAAGACGGCGCGGAGCCGGTTCGGCGTACGTGTCGTCGTGTGTCCCGCAACGCGATCGAGCTGGGCGACGACGTCGGAATGGACCGCGAGCGTGTCGTCGCCGGGCAGCGTCGACAGCCAGCGCGCGGCCGACCTGACGTCGGATAGCGGATCCTTGGTCGACCTGCCAAAACCGAACATCGTGCGTCGTCCAGCGTCAGGTGCAGCGGTGAAAGAGCGGCCGTGCCGGAACCGTCGGTACGCCTCTCCAGAGGTAACGCAGCCAGTCGGGTCGCTCGGCGTTTCCCGGATCGAACAAAGCCGCAAGTTTCGGACCGGCGCGTTGCGGTGACGACGGAGGATTCGCAATCGCTCCCATTCGCTGTGGCACGCATCCTGCATGGACGGTGTCCGTGCAGCACAAAGCGCGCTGCCCAGGTTGATTTTCGCCGCGCGTAGCCTGCTGGGGTGCGTCGCTATACTTGTGCGTTACAAAGCGCATGGGATGGCGGCGCGAAATGCAAGGGACTAGGCACATGGGAATCCTGATCGAGGCGCCTTCACGACGCCAGGAAGCGAGCGGAACCCCGGCGAATTCGCCGGCGGTTGCGATGGGCGAGCCGGCTGGCGCGTTGCATATCCGCGAGGTCGTTCGCATCACCGGGCTGCGCCGCGAGCAGCTCTACATGTGGCAACGTCGTTACGGCTTCCCGGCACCGTTGCGCGATGCGTTCGGCGATCGCGTCTATCCGGCCGAGCAGGTCGCGCGCCTCAAGCTGGTCAAGCAGCTCCTGTCCGAAGGCTGGCGCGCCGGCGCGGTCGTCCCGCTTGCCGATGCGGCGCTGCAATCGATGGTCGGGTTGGCCGTCGCGGAGCCGGTACCGCTGCCGCCCGAAATATTCAACGCGGTGCGCTTGCTTTCGGAGCACCGCATCGGTGAACTGCAGAATCATTTGTCGAAACTCCTGGTGGGACAGGGCCTGCGCAAGTTCCTCGAGCAGACGCTGATTCCGCTCAACGAAGCCGTTCATGAACGCGTCGTACGCGGCGAAATGCAGACTTACCAGGAGTTGCGTTTCTGCGACCTCGCACAGCGGCTGTTGCGCGATGTCACGCGACTCGTGCGGCCGACGCGCGACGCGCGTCAATTGCTGCTTGCGACGCCGCCGAACGATCCGAACCAACTGGGGCTGGCGATTCTGGAGCTGCTGCTCTTCACCGAGGGCATCAACTGCCTGACGCTCGGCACCGGCGTCCCGGCGCAGGAAATCGCGAGCGCGGCGGAAGCGTATCACGCAGCGCTCGTTGTGCTGCTGTTTGATCGGGGCATCTCGGGCAAGATCGCAGGACAGGAGATTCGGTGTCTACGCCGTTCGATTCCCGAAGCGGTGCCGCTGATCGTCAGCGGCCGCGCCGTGAATCTCCTGGCGAAGCCGATCGAGAATGTGCAGGTCGCTGCCGATTTCAATTCGGTGATGGCAGCACTGCGCGCGCGAGGCATGCTCCCGGCGGCGCCGGTCACACGCGTGCCCGACTTGCCCGGAGCATCGCAAACGGCGTAAATTCGGTCGCGTGGACCTGCGCGACAAAACCGTGACGTCCGACGACGTAGCGCCCGGCAACGTCGGGGGCGGGCGTCGCCACGCGTGGCATGTGCTCGCGATGCTGCTGGCAGCCGCGGTGCTCTGGCTGATCTTCGCTGCGTATCGACAACCCGACTTGATCCTCGATTTCGCCGGCATGCGTCTCTGCTGAAACGGGGTCAGAGCGATTGGAAGTCTCGACCCCGAAGTCTCACCCCCGCTCACGGCTCGTTCAGAAAATCCTCGAGCTTGCGCCGGTCGCGCTTCGTCGGCCTGGCCAGAGTCGCCACTGCGCGCGCATTCCGGCGCCCGTTCAAGATGCGTTCACGCGTGGCAGCGCTTTCGGTCGTTTCGCGGTAAAGCCGCGCCGCGTCGGGCGCGGAGCCGCGGCGCTCGCTCGCGTCGAGCACTTCGACGTCCCATGCCAGGTCGCGCTTGCGCACCGTGATCCGCGAAGTGGTGTGCACGAGCTGCGCGGGCTTGACGCGCTCGTCGTCGACGCGCACCTGCCCTGCATCGATCGCCTGCGCGGCGAGGCTGCGTGTGCGGTAGAAGCGCGCCGCCCATAGCCATTTGTCGATGCGGACCCGGTTGCCGGCGGCCGTCGCGGCTTCGGTGTGGCGCAGGTCCCGCGTCATCCGTTCCTGACGCCGCCGGCGTATGCGCGCATCCATGCGGCGACCGATGCAGCGTCCGCATGACCTTCGTTGTCGAGCGCGGCCGCCACGCGGACCTGGTCGTCAGCCGGACGATTCTGCGACAGCTTGAATTTTGCCGTCAGCCTGCGGATTCGCAACCGGAACGCGACGATCGCTCCGACGAGTGCATCGCGCTGCGGGTCGGACATCGCGAATTGCCAGGGAGTCTCGCGACTGGCTTCGAAGCGTTGTACGAGCGCATCCAGCACGCCGCGCGTTTCCGCGGAATCGCGAAGGACCTCGAGCGCGCCGTGCGCATGGATCGTCGCGTAGTTCCAGGTCGGCACCGCCTTGGACGGTTCGGCGTACCACGACGGCGATACGTACGCGTGCGGCCCGTGGAAGATCGCGATCGATTCGACGTCGGTCGCGTGCTCCCAGTGGGGATTCGCGCGCGCCATGTGCCCGATAAGCGTCCCGTACGGCTCGCAGTCCGGGACCACCAGCAGCGGCAGATGCGAAACGAGCAGCTCGGGTGTTGCCGGTGTGACGAGCGTCGCGAACGGATAGTCGTGCATGAGCCGCGCAATGGCGACCCGATCCGACATCGCGAAGTGCGACGGGGTATAGACGCTCATTGAACGACCCCCACGCTGGCGGCCGCATTGGGCAATACGGTTGCTGCGCCGCCCCCGCAGAGGGAGGAGCATTTCGCGTCTTGGGGTGGCCCGGCGACGCTCATTGCCTGTTACCTGTCACGGCTTCGTCAACGGCAGCATGTAAAGGGTCATCGGCAGCGCCGAGTTGCGATCGAACTTGGCGCCGGCCTCGATGCCGGTCTTCGCAACCACTTCCGCGGTTTGTGTCTGCGCAAAGCACGCGTGCATCGCGCCGAGTGCGAATTCCCGGCCGGAACCCGCCGCCCAGAATTGCGTGTATTCGAACACTTCGCGCATCGAAAAGACGCCAAAGATGCCGTTGCAGTTCGCGATCAGCGCGGTGATCTGCGTCGATTCGTACGGGTCGTCCTCTTCTTCCTTCGGATTGAGGAAGTGCTGATCCTTGAGAATCGGATGCAGCTTGCGGAACGTCTCGAAGATCGCCGACTTGTGCGTGAAATCGAGGTCGCCGTGCTTCGCAAGCAGGCTTTCGAACACGAGCTGATGCGCGGCGGACCCGCACAATCCGATGTACGTGTCGCGATAGCGGACGATCTTGTCGTACGTGCGATCGTGCTCGGCAGCAAGACGCGTATCGCCGAAGGTCGTCAGCGAATCGGCGGCGATGGCGACGGAGTCGCCCTTGCGGACGACGACGAGAGTGGTCATAAGGGGTCAGAGCTGTAATAAATGGCTGCCATTCATTTATTTATTACGGCTCTGACCCCATTTATTGACCCCATTTATTCGCTCTGATCTCGCGCATTATACGCGGCGCATCATCACCGGCTGTAGCCTTTGAGGTTGCCAGTTCGCGATTGCCCACGGCCAGAACTCGCGCACCGACGAAGGCGGATTGCGTGGCGATGACTGATCGAGAAAGCGCCACGCGGTGCGTAGCGCGGAAAGCGGCGACGCCGGGAGCGCGGATGCGCCGGTCTGCTTCGAGAGTTTCCTGCCGTGTGCATCGCTCGCGACGGGGACATGCAGATAGCGCGGCGTCGGCAAGCTGAGCGCGCGCTGCAGGAAGATCTGGCGTGGCGTCGAGGCGAGGAGATCGGCGCCGCGCACGATGTCGGTGATCTGCTGTGCCGCATCGTCGGCGACGACGGCGAGTTGATACGCGAAGAATTCGTCACTCCGGCGCACGACGAAATCCCCGACGTCCTCCGCGAGCAGTTGCTGCTGGCGCCCGTACAGGCGATCCGTGAAGCCGACGGATGCCGGCGGAACGCGCACGCGCATGGCGGCGCGCCTGCGCGATGCGCGCTCCCCGGTGAGGCCGTTTCGGCACGTGCCCTGGTAGACGCGCTCACCGATGCGCCCGATCGGATCCGCGGCGAGCTCGCGCCGCGTGCACACGCACGCATACACAATGCCTTGCGCGCGAAGCCGTGCGAGCGCCGCCTCATAGCACTCGGTGCGCTGCGATTGCCGCCATACCGGACCGTCCCATTCGAAGCCGAAGCGCTCGAGCGCGCCCAGGATTTGACCCGCGGCGCTCGGGCGCGCGCGCGGCGCGTCGACATCCTCGATGCGGATGAGCCACTGTCCATGCACAGCACGGGCGTCCGCGTAGCTCGCCATCGCGGCGACGAGCGAACCGAAATGCAGCAGGCCGGTCGGGGAGGGTGCAAAGCGGCCGCGATAAATCATCGCAGCCGGCGCAGGAACCGCCAAAGGTCAGCGGCGAAAAACCGTGGCCGCCGTGTGCACGGCGACGATTGACGGTTCGGCCTGGTAGCGCTTCATCGCGGCCAGGACTGCCGTCGGATACTCCGGTTGCCCGAGGCTGCCATTGTAGCGCCCGAGCGCGCGGTAGATGTCGCCGTTCTCGACGTCGAGATAGTGGCGCAGGATCGTGCAGCCGTAGCGCAGGTTCGTCCGCAACTGGAAGAGGTTCTGGTCCGGCGTGCCGATCAGGCGCACCCAGAACGGCATCACCTGCATGAAGCCGCGCGCATCCGCCGGCGAAACCGCGTACTTGCGAAAGTTGCTCTCGTGATGGATCACGCCCAGCACGAGTTGCGGATCGAGCCCGGCACGCGTCGCTTCGTAGTGCACGGTGGCAAGGAATTCGCTCCGCGCCGCCGCGTCCGGAAAGCGACTCGCAAGCCGTCCCGAGGCCTCGGCAAGCCATTGTCGAACGCCGGCGCGCTCGAGGTAATCGTGCGGCACCGGATTGTCGGCAATCGATCGCGAAAGGCCGCTGACGACCGACGGTGCCAGGCGTTCCTCGACTTGCGCCCCTGCGTGCGCAGCGATCGGCGCGACGAAGACCGAGGCCGCAAGTAGAACAAGCGCCGCGAATCGGGTCCGCGGTCGCCGTAAGCCGTATGGCTGCATCAGGTACCGGTCCGTTGCGAAATGAAAGAAAGAATATCCGCGACACCCACTCTCGTGGGCGCCGCCTCGTGACGAGCCTGGTATTCGACCATATCTTCCTTCAAGCCTCGCTCGCCGATCGTCACTCGATGGGGAATGCCAATCAACTCCAGATCAGCAAACATTACGCCAGGCCGCTCGCCACGGTCATCCAGCAGCACTTCGACGCCCGCGTCGGCGAGTTGCGCGTGCAGCCGGTCGGCACACGCGCGAACCGCCTCGCTGCGCTGGTACCCGATCGGCGCGATCGCCACGGTAAATGGTGCCATCGCCGCCGGCCAGACGATACCCCGTTCGTCATGATTCTGCTCGATCGCCGCTGCGACGACGCGCGTCACACCGATGCCGTAGCAGCCCATCTGAATGACGTGCGACTGACCCTCGGCGTCCAGATAAGTCGCACCCATCGCTGTAGAGTACACGTCCCCGAGCGCGAACACGTGGCCAACTTCGATGCCGCGGACGATCGACAACGTTCCGTTGCCGTCGGGAGATGGATCGCCGTCCACGACGTTGCGAATGTCA
>JALYSS010000029.1 GCA_030854685.1 Pseudomonadota bacterium
GGCAGGCGCGCACCGGGCGGTTCAACGACCTTTCACCCGTTGCGATGACCGCGCTTTGGTCGTTGTTGCTCGAAATCAGCGCCAACCCCGCGACGCTCTTCTGCCTGAACCTGGCGATGTACTGGATTGGGATGGCGCTATGCGTCATGGCAATCAGCGAGAATACTCCGGTGCGCGTGGTGTTGCTGTTCGCATTCGGTATTGCGCCGTTGACGCTGGTCGAAATGGCACACCTCTTGTCTGATGCCCATCTGGCAGCCGTTCTCGTGCTCGCAACAGGACTGGCGGCATGGGGGCTGGTCGCCTCGCGAACGGCACCACTTCTGGCCTGCATCCTGACGCTTGCGTACGCCGGTTGTGTCCGGCACAACGCATTGATTGCGATTCTGCCTTATGGCGCAGTCCTCGCACTGGCGCTGGTTCCTTTGCGCGACCGTGATTGGCGCGTCGCATTTACCGGCGCTCTGGTCCTGGGTGTTCTGTCGTCCGCAGCCGGATTCGCGCTGGACCGCGCATTGGTGCTCGAGCGCATGACCGTCTGGCCAACGATTGCCCTGTGGGATCTGGCCGCGATATCGGTCGATCGCAACGCACTTCTGCTACCGGCATTTACGCACGGATCAGACCTGACGGTCGATGAACTCAGGGAAACCGGTGCATTCGATCCGACGTCGAATACCTTCCTGTTTCAGAAGTCGCATTCGGGCATGCGCGATGGCTTGGGCGAGCCGTATTCGCCTGGTCAGTTGGTCGAATTGCGCCAGGCCTGGGTCAACGCGGTCCGGCAATATCCAGAGGCCTATGTTCGTCACCGCCTGCGCACATTCTGGCTCTTGATCGGCCCGCATCGCGGTGAGGTTCAAGGGACCGCGTATTTCGTCGCGCACACGCAGTTTCGGGACAATCCACCCCTTCCGCCAGCATGGACCCAGACGGCGCAGCGGGAGTTCTACGCATTTGCCGCTACGCTGAGGGCAAGCTGGATCTTTGCCGGGCTACCGTATCTGCTGCTCGACGTTCTGGCTTTGATTCTCGGCTGGGTCCGTCGCGACCGGCCGACCGCGCGCGTTGCGTTGGCTATTTCCAGCGGAGCTTTACTGTATGCCGCCAGCTTTCTTCCACTCGCACCAAGTTCGGAGTTGCGCTACCTGACATGGCCGATTATTGCCGGACCCCTGGCGTTGGCGTTCGCGTTGTCGAGGCGCTCCCGCGTCTCGCGCGATGACCCCTTCCCAAATTTCCGAATGAACTTCCCGACGGTCCACATTTTTCTGAACAATCTGCGCACTTCGTTGCGACCGACTTGAGGATGCTTGCGTATCCACGGCAAGGTACGCGAGGCGCTTCATCTCGCGCCGTCCGCGCCCCACGTTGCCGAGAATGAGGCCGCATCCGAGCGACGGAAACGCGAGCAGCATCAGGCCGGCGTCGATTTCGCCAAGCATTCGGCGAATGACGCCACCTTTGCCCGGACGCGGTTCGCTGCGCACGATCGCCCCGGCTTCGCGAGCTGCCGCCGCGGTCGCATCGGACGATCCATTGTCGTAGACGTAGACGTCACAGCAGGGCAGCGCCGCGCGAAAATCGGCAACGACCCTTGCGACCGTCGCCACTTCGTTACGGCAGGGAACCAGCACCGCGACCCGTGCAGTCGAACCTGGATCAGAACGATTCAACGCGACGCAGCGGCGCGCAGCCGCCGCCCGCGAATCAGCATCCACATCGACACCACGTAACCCGACAGTCCGTACACGACGAATGTGGCGAACAGAACGAGTGGCGGCTGGTATGACAGCAGCGCCAGGAACAGCACGATCAGGAAGATCGCGACGAACGGAACGCTTTTCTTCAGGTTGATTGTCTTGAAGCTGTAATACTTGAGATTGCTGACCATCGTAAGGCCGGCGAACAACGTGACGAACCACGCGAGCCACCGCAGGCTGTCCGGGTCGTAGCCGAGATCGTCGATCACCCATACGAAACCGGCGACGAGCGCTGCCGCGGACGGACTCGGCAATCCCGTGAAATAGCGCTTGTCGGCGACCTCGAGCAGCGTGTTGAAGCGCGCGAGGCGCAACGCGGCACCGGCCACGTAAACGAACGCGGCAATCCAGCCGAGCTTACCCAGGTCCCGCAGCACCCATTCGTACATGACGAGCGCCGGTGCGGCACCGAAGCTCACCATGTCGGCGAGGCTGTCGAATTCGGCGCCAAAGGCACTTTGCGTGTGCGTCATGCGCGCGACGCGACCATCGAGGCCATCGAGAACCATTGCGACGAAGATCGCGATCGCGGCCTGGTCAAAGTTCACGTTCATCGCCTGCACGATCGCGTAGAATCCTGCGAACAGCGCGGCCGTCGTGAACAGGTTCGGCAGCAGGTAGATGCCGCGCCGGCGCACCCGATTCTTGAGTACGCGTCGCTCGTTCTGCAGGTCGTCGTGGATCACGGCATCGCATCCGTCTGGACGTTCGGCGGCGAAGCCTGCCGCAGTTCCGCGACGATCGACCGGGTCGCGTACACCTTGTCGCCGACGCTCGCGCGGGGAATCGCGTCCGGCGGCAGATACAGGTCGACGCGCGAGCCGAAACGGATGAAGCCGTAGCGTTGACCCCGCGCAAGCCGGTCACCCGGCTTGACATAGCAGAGGATGCGGCGCGCAATCAGTCCGGCGATCTGCACGCACGTGATTTCGACGCCGGCCGGCGTGACCAGCTTCAGCGCATTGCGCTCGTTGTCGACCGATGCCTTGTCGAGCGCGGCGTTGACGAAGCTGCCCGGGTGATACCAGGTTTGTGCGACGCCGGCATCGACCGGGCTGCGATTCGAGTGGACGTTGAAGACGTTCATGAACACGCTGATCATCAGCGCGTCGCGGTCGAGATAGGGATCGCGGGCGTTGCCGACGCGGACGACGCGTCCGTCCGCCGGTGACAGCACCGCGTTCGGCTCGGCGGGAACGTTGCGCGGTGGATCGCGGAAGAACTGGAGCATGAACAGCAACGCGACCCACGCGAGTGCTGCGAGCACCCACCAGGAGGCAAGCGACAAGGCGAGCGCGATGACCAATGCCGCGAGCAGGAACGGCCAGCCTTCACGCGCAATGATCGGATGCGGATAAGGGATCACGCGCTCCCCTGACGCGAGTCCCGATCGTCCCGCGCTGCTGCTTGGAGAGAGAGCCGCGAAGCGGCCGCTGAGGGACCGAAGGCGTTGCGACAACGCCTCACTTGGGGATCGCATCGTCGATGCGCTTCTCTTGCTCGATCGCGCCTTGCTTGACCATGTCCTGCACGCCGCGGGCGCGTTCCAGAGCGTTACGCGGCGTGATCGCCGCCGCCTGGTCGACTTCCGATGCGCCCGGTGCCGCGGCGCGCCGGACCTTGCCCGGGTCCTCGAACAACCCGTACGACTTCAGCGCGCTGCGCGCGGCAAGGCCGACGATGACGAGCGCCAGCAGAATGAGGATCAGGCCCACCCATCCCCGTTGATGACTGCGCGACGACATCGGTGGCTCCCGCAATGGCGAAGATACCCAGTATACCGTCCGCCCTCTCGAAAATCGGGGTCAGAGATGTATTTCCAGGAGCTGTGCGTGGCCGGTGCGTCGTCCTCTCCGGAAATACATCTCTGACCCCGATTTTCCAGCTCTGACCCCGAAGTCAGTTGCGCGTCTGGTCGACGAGCTTGTTCTTCCTGATCCAGGGCATCATCGAGCGCAGCTTCTCGCCGACGACCTCGATCGAATGCTGCGCCGTCATCCGTCGCCGCGACATCAGCGTCGGTGCGCCCGCGCGGTTCTCCAGGATGAAATCGCGCGCATATTCGCCGGACTGGATACGCGCCAGCGCGTCCTTCATCGCCTGCTTCGTTTCGCCGGTGATGATCTTCGGACCGGTCGCATATTCGCCGTACTCGGCGTTGTTCGAGATCGAGTAGTTCATGTTGCCGATGCCGCCTTCGTAGATCAGGTCGACGATCAGCTTCAACTCGTGCAGGCATTCGAAGTACGCCATTTCCGGCGCATAGCCCGCCTCGACCAGCGTCTCGTAGCCCGCCTTGATCAATTCGACGGTACCGCCGCACAGGACCGTCTGCTCGCCGAAAAGGTCCGTCTCGGTCTCTTCGCGGAAGTTCGTCTCGATCACGCCCGCGCGCGTGCCGCCGATCGCGGCCGCGTACGACAGCGCGACATCGCGCGCCTTGCCGGATGCGTCGCGATAGACGGCTATCAGCATCGGTACGCCGCCACCGGCCACGTACGTCGAGCGCACCGTATGACCCGGCGCCTTTGGCGCGATCATCACGACGTCGAGGTCGGCACGCGGCACGACCTGTCCATAATGGATGTTGAAACCATGCGCGAACGCGAGGGTCGCGTCCTTGCGCATGTTTGGCTCGACGTCGGCCTTGTACGTGGCCGCGATGCTCTCGTCGGGCATCAGCATCATGACGACATCAGCGCCCTTCACCGCTTCGCCGACTTCCGCGACCTTGAGGCCCGCTGCCTTCGCCTTGTCCCACGACGCGCCGCCCTTGCGCAATCCGACCATGACCTTGATGCCGGAATCATTGAGATTCTGCGCATGCGCGTGTCCTTGCGAGCCGTAGCCAACGATGGTCACTTTCCGACCCTTGATGAGCGACAGGTCGGCGTCTTTTTCGTAATAAACCTTCATCGGTTCTTCCTCATGTTGGTGGCTTTATTCCGGGAGGAGCGACGAGCTCCTAAATCCTGAGTATTCGTTCTCCGCGCCCGATCCCCGACGCGCCGGTACGCACCGTCTCCAGGATCACGCCGGGCTCGATCGCCTGCAGGAATGCGTCGAGCTTCGAGCCCGTACCGGTCAGCTCGATGGTGTAGCTCTTGTCCGTGACGTCGAGGATCCGGCCGCGGAAGATGTCCGCAAGCCGCTTCATCTCGTCGCGGTCCTTGCCGGCGGCGCGCACCTTCACGAGCATCAGCTCGCGCTCGATGTGGTTGCCTTCGGTCAGGTCGACGACTTTCACGACCTCGACCAGCTTGTTCAACTGCTTGGTGATCTGCTCGACGACGTCGTCCGAGCCGCTGGTGACGATCGTCATCCGCGACATCGTGGGGTCTTCCGTCGGCGCGACCGTCAGCGACTCGATGTTGTAGCCGCGCGCCGAAAAGAGTCCGGAAATGCGCGACAGCGCGCCCGCTTCGTTCTCGACGAGGATGGAGAGGATGTGCCTCATGGAACCCCCACGCTTGCGGCTGTCGGCCGCCCCTCACGCGCCGCGCCAAGGCTCGGCTCCCTCTCCTCGCGCGCGGGGAGAGGGTTGTGGTGAGGGAAGCTTCGGCATCCTTGGGACGGCCCGGCGCCGCTCATGTCACAACTCCTCGGCGAGGATCATTTCGGTCAACCCCTTGCCACCGGGCACCATCGGGAACACGTTCTCGGTCTGGTCGGTGATGAAATCGAGGAATACGAGCCGGTCCTTCCGCGCGAACGCGTCGCGCAACGCGCCTTCGACGTCGCCGGGCTTCTCGATCTTCATTCCCACGTGACCGTACGCCTCGGCGAGCTTGACGAAGTCCGGGAGCGCGTCCACGTACGACTCGGCATAGCGATTGCCGTAGAAGAACTCCTGCCACTGCCTCACCATGCCCATATAGCGGTTGTTGAGGTTGACGACCTTGATCGGCAGGTGGTACTGCTTGCACGTCGACAGCTCCTGGATGCACATCTGGATCGATGCTTCGCCGGTCACGCACGCGACGGTCGCGCCCGGATTGACGAGCTGCACGCCCATCGCCGCCGGCAGTCCGAAGCCCATCGTGCCGAGCCCGCCGGAATTGATCCAGCGCCGCGGCTTGTTGAACTTGTAGTACTGCGCGGCCCACATCTGATGCTGGCCGACATCCGACGTGATGAACGCATCCCCGCGCGTGATCTCGTAGAGCTTCTCGATGACGAGCTGCGGCTTGATCAGCGTGCTGTTGCGGTCGTACTTGAGGCAGTCCCGGCGCTGCCATTCCTTGATTTCGGCCCACCACGCCTTGAGCGCGACGGGGTCGGGGCGCGTCGGCGACGACTCGACGAGCTTCACCATCTCGTTCAGCACGTCGCCCACGTAGCCGACGATCGGCACGTCGACCTTCACGCGCTTGGAGATCGACGACGGGTCGATGTCGATGTGGATGATCCTGCGGTCCGCGCGATAGAAATGCGCCGGGTTGCCGATCACGCGATCATCGAAGCGCGCGCCGACGGCGAGCAGGACGTCGCAGTTCTGCATGGCCATGTTGGATTCGTAGGTTCCGTGCATCCCGAGCATGCCCGTGAACTGCGGGTCGGTGCCCGGAAAGCCGCCGAGGCCCATCAGCGTGTTCGTGCACGGAAAGCCGGTGAGCCGCACGAGCCGCGTGAGCGAGTCCGATGCGTCGTTGAGGATCACGCCGCCGCCGGCGTAGACCATCGGCCGCGCAGCAGCGAGCAGCAGCTGCACCGCCTTCTTGATCTGCCCGGCGTGACCCTTCGTCACCGGGTTGTACGAGCGGAGCGATACCGTCTTCGGATAGCTGAACTCGGTCGTCGCTTGCGAGATGTCCTTCGGAATGTCGACGAGCACCGGTCCGGGACGCCCGGTCGTCGCCAGGTAGAACGCCTTTTTCATCGTGAGCGCGACGTCGGCGACGTTCTTCACGAGGAAGTTGTGCTTGACGCACGGGCGCGTGATGCCGACGGTGTCGCACTCCTGGAACGCGTCCTGACCGATGGCGGCCGTCGGCACCTGCCCCGTGATGATGACCATCGGGATCGAGTCCATGTACGCCGTCGCGATACCGGTGACCGCGTTCGTCACGCCTGGCCCCGACGTCACCAGCACGACGCCGACCTTCCGCGACGAGCGCGAATAGCCGTCCGCTGCATGGACGGCCCCTTGCTCGTGGCGGACCAGCACGTGCTTGACGCGCGTCTGCTTGAAGAGCTCGTCGTAGATGTTGAGAACCGCGCCGCCCGGGTATCCGAAAACGTACTCGACGCCTTCTTCCTGAAGACAGCGGATCAGGATCTCCGCGCCCGTCAATTCCATATTGTCGCCTCGTGCAGTATGCCGTCGCCGTGGCGGCGAACGGTGGGTGGAACCTGATACCGTCGGTCGCACTCGCTTGGAGCGCGCGCCCGCCAAGGCTCGATCGGGTAGAAAGCCGCGAATGGGGCATCGGGCCGGCTCCAGGGAGACTCGTTGACGCTTGTGGCGCCGCGGAGGGAGCGATCATCGGCCTTTGTTGCAATACAGCATCCGGGTCTCGCGACCCGAAAGCGAGACACTACCGGGAAATCGACACGGCGGTCAAGACACTGATTGCTACGCCGCAACATCGGGGGAGCGAACCGGAGGCGCCTTGATAGTTGCGTCTATAATCGCCGCGGCTAATCGAAAATCTTCGCAAACTGGCCCACCATCAGGAAATTTCGAGCTTTCTCGCGAACGTCGAGCGGCGTGCTTTCAAGCAGGCGATGTTCGCCGTCCGCGACGAGGACGCCGCACTCGACATCGTGCAGGACGCAATGCTGAAGCTGACCGAGAACTACTCGGGCAAGCCAGCCGGCGAGCTGCCGATGCTCTTCCAGCGGATCCTGCAAAACGCGATTCACGATCATTTTCGCCGTCAGAAGGTGCGCTCGGCGTGGACGACGCTGCTCTCGGCGCTTGGCCACAGGGACGACAAGGACGACGATTACGATCCGCTGGAAACTTTGCAGGCGAAAACCGATTCGAACGCCCCGGCAGATCCGGCCGCCCACGCCGAGCAGCGACAAACCATGCGCTTCATCGAACAGGCATTGGCCAGACTGCCGGCGCGTCAACGCGAGGCGTTCCTGTTGCGTTACTGGGAGGAACTGGACGTCGCGGAGACCGCCGCCGCCATGGGCTGCTCCGAAGGAAGCGTGAAAACGCACTGCTCGCGGGCAGTCCACGCCTTGGCCGAGATGTTGAAGGCAAAGGGAATAACGCTATGAACGATCGTGAATCCGAATTCGCCCGGAAGCTCGCGCGCCACCTTGATCGCGGGGCCGCCGACCTGCGCTCCGGGACTGTCTATCGCCTGCAGCAGGCGCGCGCAGCGGCGATGGCCGGCGTGGCAGCGTCACGCACGACCGGCGTGGCATTGGTTACCGCCGGTGCGGGCGGCGCGTCCGCGGACCGGTTTGGTTTTATGACGGGTCCGGCGCGCTGGTTCGGCCTCGCGTTGCTGGTCGCCGCCGTCGGTTTCGGATATCAGCAATGGGAAGCGGTGCAGCGGGTCCACGAACTGGAAGAGATCGACCTTCATCTGCTTGCGTCGGATCTGCCCATCGACGCCTATCTGGACAGTGGATTCCAGAATTGGCTTCGAACCGCTTTCGACAACTGACGCGGGTCCTCGTCGTCTTCGCGCTGGCCGCATCGGCGGCGCAAGGCCAGATCGCGCTCAAGTCGCCGTCCTGGAACGGCCTGTCCGAACATGACCGCCAGGTGTTGGCGCCGCTCGCGTCGGACTGGAACAATCTCGACGCGCAGCGCAAGACAAAATGGCTCGGCCTCGCCCAACGCTATCCGACGCTGCGCCCCGACCAGCAGGAGCGGATCCAGACGCAGATGCGAGAGTGGTCCCGACTGACACCGGACCAGCGCAATGCGGCGCGCGCGCGGTACAAAACGCTCAAATCCCTGCCGCCCGACAAAAAGAGCGAAATGCGCCAGAAATGGCAGGAGTACCAGAATCTGCCGCCGGATAAAAAACGCGATCTCGCCGCGAAGCCGCCACCCAGGCCGATCGGCACGGCGCGATCGCCAATGGCACCCCGCGTTGCCGCCAAGCCGGCGCCTGT